>NZ_JBFAOF010000291.1:0-7685 GCF_040675125.1 Spirillospora sp. NPDC049652
GCGGAGGGTCGGACGCGGGCGCCAGCGGCCCGCCGGCCCTCACGCGGTCCCGCGCCCAGCAGGTGGTGGCGGCGTACGCCGTCACGGCGGGCCAGGCGGGCGACAGGCTGGACGCGTCCCTCCTGCCGAAGATCGAGGCCGACCCCCAGCTCACCATGGACACGGCAGCCGTGAAGCTGCGCCGCGTGTCCGACGCCCGGACCGGGCCCCTGAAGCTCTCGCATGTCAGCGTCGCCGTCCCCCGGCTGTCGGGGTATCCGCGCTGGTTCGCCGCCGCCGCGGTCAGCGGGGCCGGGAAGGGCGCCGTGCGGCACGCCATGCTGTTCACCCAGCAGAGGGCGGACGCGCCCTGGCTGCTGGCCGCCGACCCCTTCCCCACGGACGCGCCGCTCTCCCGCGTCGCGCTGGACGGCGACGGTTACGCGACGGCCGTCGGGTCGTCCACGAGCGGCCTGGCGCTCGCTCCGGGAACGCTGCCCGCGGCCCACTCCGCCCTGCTGAACGCGGGCCCGCGGGCCCAGGGAGCGGAGCGGCTGGCGCCGGGGCCGAAGACCACCGAGGCGTTCACGGCCCTGCGGCGGGCCGAGTCGGGCCTGCGCAAGAGCGGCGTCACCCTGGCGTCCCGGTTCGAGCCGGGATCACCGCAGGTCTACGCGCTGCGGACCCGCGACGGCGGCGCGGTCGTCTGGTACGTCCTCAAGCAGAAGGAGGCGTATTCCGCGGCGAAGAAGGGGAAGCTCACCGTTACGGGCGACCTTGTCGGGCTCGCCCCTCCGTCGTCCGTCTCCACCCGCATGGACACCACCGTGCTGATCCAGTACCTCGCGACCGTCCCGGCCAAGGGCACGGCGGGCGTGACCGGGATGTACCGGAAGGCCGTGGCCGCATCCGGCCATTGAGACCCCGTCGGGGCCGGTGCGCTCCGCTCTTCCTGACCGCTGCAGCGGTCCCGCACCGGCCCCCGACGGTCTACCCCTCCGGCGGGGCGGGCGTGCCGTCGGCCGCCGGGACGACCGCGGTGAGGCGGCGCAGGACGTCGAGGTGCCCGTCGAGCTCTTCCGCGTGCGGCTTCCCGGGCAGGACCGCCATGATCTCGCCGTCGCGCACGCTCCACGCCGGGACCTCGCTGTCCAGGTGGGCCTGGACAGCCGCGTCCGAGAGCCGTCCGCGCGCCTCGTCCGGGACGACCTCGAACCGGGCCTCGAAGGCGTCGGCGGCGGTGTGGGCCGCGAGCGACTCCATCAGCTTGGCGCCGAGCCCGCGTCCACGGATCTCCATGTCGGGCGTGCCGTGCTCGCCCCGCACGGTCAGCACGGTCAGGTGGTATGTGGCCGTCTCGCTGCGTTCGGCCCCGTCGGCGAGGCCGACCGTCTTCCGGACGCTGTAGGACCCGCCGCCGACCGAGGCGGGCCGCCCGTCGACCTCGCCCAGCAGGACGATGCCGGGCCGGAAGGTCTCGAAGGGGACGCGGTCGCGCCAGGGGACTCCGGCGTGCCCGTCCGCGACCGTCCAGCCGTGCGCGGCCGCCCACTCCCGCAGCCCGCGGAGCCGCGCCTTCTCGCCCTGGCTCCGGGCATAGGCCGCGCCGCCCACCACCCCCAGGATCGCGACCGCCACCGCGGCCGCCCAAAGGCCCCACTGGGTCTCAGACACGGGTCCTCCCCTTTTCCCTTTGGGACGGGTCGGACCGGGATCCAGTTCCGTTCAGGCGCGGTGGCCGAGCAGTTCGGTCAGGCGGCGCAGGGTGCCCAGGTGCTCGTCGAGGTCGGCGGGGTGGAGCGAGGTGTGCCGGACGACCATCAGCTCGCCCCGGCGCGGGCCCCAGAGCGGCGGCTCGCCGTCCAGGTGGGCGCGGATGAGGTCGGACGAGAGATGGTCGCGGGGGACCGCCGGGGCGGCGGACCCGAGCGGCGGATGCTCGCCGGACCGGCCGTCGCCGCCGTCCACCGCCGTGCCGTGGCCGAAGACGCTCAGCAGGCGCGAGCCGACGCCACGTGGCGGGACCTCCAGGCCCGGTCCCGGGTCGTCCATCTCGACGACCAGGACGGTGAGGTGGTGGGTGATCGTCTCGGTGCGCCGCGCGCCGTCGGGACCGGTCACGACGCGGCTCGTCGGGTAGGTGCCGTGGCCGAGCGAGACGGGCAGCCCGCCGACGTGCCCGGTGAGCAGCTCGCGGACGCGGAAGCCGTCGCAGCCGACCTGCCCGCGCCAGGGGACCCGCAGGTCGCCCTCGTGGAACGTCCAGCGGTGCTCGGCCGCCCAGTCCCGCAGCCGCCGGACCCGGTCGTCCTCGGCGGCGGTGGCCCGGTCACGGGACGCACCGATCGCGACCATGGCGACCGCGCCGACGAGCACGGCCCCGAGTACCAGCATTGCGACCACGCGGCTCCCTCCGGTCCCCCGTCGGACGCGACGTTCCCGACGCCGGTTCCGCTTGACCGTTTTTGCCCCGATCCCCCACCATCAAATCCCGTGATCGACATCAGGCCCGGGGACACCGGGGACATCGCGGCCGTCCTCGGCCTTTTCGACCGGGCCGTGGCGTGGCTCGTCGCCCGCGGCCAGACCGGCCAGTGGGGCACCGAGCCCTGGACGGGCAACGCCCAGCGCACCGCTCTCATCGAGCGCCTGGCCGCGTCCGGCGGCCTGCGCGTCGCCCTGGCGGACGACGGGACGGTCGTGGGCGCCGTCCACCTGGGCTCGGCGCCCGGCTACGTCCCGCCCGCCACGGTTCCCGAGCTCTACATCGAGGCCCTTGTCACCGACCGGTCCCGCAAGGGCGAGGGCATCGGCGGGGCGCTCCTGCGGCGCGCCCGCGAGGAGGCCGCCGCCCAGGGCGTCACCCGGCTCCGGGTGGACTGCTGGGCCGGCGCGGACGGCGAGCTGGTCCGCTACTACGAGAGCCAAGGCTTCACCCGGGACACCACGTTCGTCGTCGCCGACCATCCCCGCGGGCCCTGGCACGGGCAGGTCCTCGTCCAGCCGGTCTCATAGCCCATCCGGCCCTCCAGGGCCCGTGACGACGTTGTCCGGGGAGTCGAGCCAGAGGGTCTGGCCTTCCGGGGTGACGGTGACGCCGTAGCGGGCGGAGTCGGGAGCGCCGGACCGGATCCAGCGCTCCTCGGCCTCCAACCCGGCGCGCGGCCGAAGCCGCTGGTCACGGAGGGGCATGAAGAACGCCTGGCCGAGGAAGCGGCCCTCGGCGGTGCCGTCGTCGCGGACGGTGAACAGTGCGAGCCGCCCGTCGGGCTGAACGGTCTCCGCCCACGGCACCAGGATCGCGCCGCCCGGCCGGGTCTGCTCGACCCACGCGTACGGGACGGTGTGCGCGGCCGCCGTGACGATGATCCGGTCGTAGGGAGCGGCGGCGGCGTAGCCGTCCTCCCCGTCGCCGGTGACCACCGTGACCGGGTACCCGGCGCGGTCCAGGGCGCCCCGCGCGTGCTCGGCCACCTCGGGGTCGATCTCGACGCTGACCACGTTCCCCGCGCCCAGCATGTGCGCCAGCAGCGCGGCGTTGTACCCGGTGCCCGTCCCGATCTCCATGACCCGCATCCCGGGCCGGAGCTCCAGCATCTCGATCATCTCGGCCATCAGCGACGGCTGGCTGCTGGAGCTCGTGGCCTCCATGCCGCGCCCGGTGGCCGGGTCGCAGAGGTCCGGAGGCAGGCCCGGATCGGGACGGACCTGGATGACGACCGGCTCGTCCCGCTGGACGATCTCGTGCCAGAGCTCGGGGGCGTCCCGCCGGTGCAGGGGGACGGGGTACCCGTGGGCGCCGCGCAGGAAGATCCGGTCCGGCATGAACATCTCGCGCCGCACCGCCTTCACCGCCTCCCAGGCGCTCACCGCCCGCCTCCCGCTGCCCATGGGCATCCCCTTCCCTGCCGCTCCCGGCCGTCAAACGCCCTGCTCAGGACGGGTCCCGGCGGAGTTCGAACCAGACGGCCGTCCGGGCTGGCCCGGCCGACCAGCCCCAGTCGGCGGCGAGCATCGCGACCATGAGCAGGCCGCGGCCCGACTCCTCCCAGCCGGACGACTCGACCAGGTGCGGGAGGGTGCGCGCTCCCCCGTCGTCGGTCACCTCCACGCGCAGGAACTCGTCCTCGACGCGGAACCGCACGTCGACGCCCCCGCCGCGCCGCCCGGAGGCGGTGTACCGGACGGCGTTGGTGAGGATCTCGGACGCGAGCAGTTCCAGGTCGTCCAGGTCGACGCCCCACTCGTGCGCCTCGGCGACGGCCCGCAGCGCGCGCCGGGCCGTCCCGACGTCGAGCGGCTCGTCCGGGCCGCTCACCAGCCGGAGCGCCAGGCCGCCGCCGACCGGCCGGGGGGCGAGATGGCCGGTCACCACCCCACCACCCCGATGCCTCCGGCCTCCACGCCCCCGGCCTCCACGCCCCTGGCCTCGACGTCCCCCACCCCGCTGTCCCTGACCCCGATGTCCCAGACCTTGGTGCCCTTAGCCCCACAGGACGCGCCCCCGCGCGGATCCGCCCGGGGCCCCCCGAGCGGCACCCGCCGCATCGTCCGGGAAAGCCCCCGAATCTTCCGCATCCCGTCACCCATCCCCGATCACGCCTCCTTCCAGCAGCCGGACTTCGCGTTCGCCTGCGCGCCATCGGTGATCAATGTCACGCTTCGCAAAGACTGCTTATACGGAGAGCAACAAGCAAGCGATGCACAGTCACTGACCGCACACAGTGATCGGACTGTCACCGGCACGCCACCCTCGTCCAGCCGGAAGGAGCGCAACATGTCGAGTCGCCGGCCCGTCCCCACCATCCGCCTCCGCCGCCTCGCGGCCGAACTGCGGCAGCTCAGGAAGGACGCGGGGCTGACCCGGGACGAGGTCACCGCGCGCACCGCGCTGAACCCGGCCACCCTGTGGCGCATCGAGACCGCCAAGACCCGACCCCAGGCCCGCACCCTGAAGACCCTGCTGGAGCTCTACGGCGTCCCCGGCGAGCGGCGCGCCGAGCTGACCGTCCTCCTCCAGGAGTCGGCGCGCCGCGGCTGGGTCCACGCCGCCGCTCCCGGACTGCGCGAGAACCACGTCGCGTACATCGAGTTCGAGGGCTCGGCCACGCGCGTCTCCAACTACGAGTGCGCGCTGATCCCCGGCCTGCTGCAGACCGAGGAGTACGCCCGGTCCGCCATCGCGGGAATCCGGCCGGAGATGACCGAGGCCGAGGTCGACCACCGCGTGGCGGTGAGAATGCGCCGCCAGGAGCTTCTCACCGCGCGAAAGCCACTCGAACTGCGGGCGGTACTCGACGAGGCCGCCCTGCGCCGCCGGGTCGGCGGCGCGGAACTGATGTCACGGCAGGCGGAACATCTGCTGGAAAGGGCGTCGCTGCAGAACGTCACCCTCCAGGTGGTGCCGTTCGACGCGGGCGCGCATCCCGGAATGACGGGGGCCTTCGTCGTCATGGACTTCCCGGACGACGCCGGGGCCAGCGTCGCCTATCTCGACGGCCAGGCCGGCGACTCCTTCCTCGACGAGGATGCCGACGTCCAGCGCTACAACCTGCTGTTCGACCACCTCCGCGCGCTGGCGCTCAGCCCCCGGGCGTCGGCGGAACTGATCACGCGGGTCGTCAAAGGACTCACCTGAATGATCTGCCGGAACGAAAGGAAGCCATGTCCATTCCCCGAGCCTTTCCCGCCGCTTCGTGGCGCCGGTCGAGCCACAGCAGCGCCGAAGGCCAGTGCGTCGAAGTCGCCGGGACGTCCGACGGGTTCGCCGTCCGCGACAGCAAGGACCCCGAAGGGCCGCGACTAACCCTTCGTCCTGAAGTCTGGGACGCGTTGAGCGGGGCTCTCAAAGCGACCGAGAACGACGCCTGACCGGCCTACGGCCGGGACGGCGTGTTTCCCGAAACTCAGCCTTTCGGGAAATGCCGCGGCCCCCGTCCGGGGGACGGGGGCCGCGGTGCCGAGCCGGTTACAGGCCGCTGGCGTTGGCCAGGGTGCGGACGGCGCCCAGGGCGACCGAGAGGGTCGCCAGGTCGAAGCTGTCGCTCTCCCAGATCTCGGTCAGGGTCTGCTGCGCCCGCGTGACGGCCGTGCGGTTCTTCTCCGCCCAGGCCGCCAGCCGCTCGTCCGACTGGGTGCCGGAGGCCGAGTGGACCAGGACGTCGCGGGTGAGCGCCGCGTGCGCGCCGTACAGGTCGTCGCGCAGGGCCGAGCGCGCCATCGAGCGCCAGCGGTCGTCGCGCGGGAGCCCGATGATGCGCTCGCGCAGCCGCGTGAGGTCGAGCCGGTCGGCCAGGTCGAAGTAGACCTCGGCGACCTCCTCGATCGGACGGCCGGTGTCCTTGGCGATGGTGACCAGGTCGAAGGTGGAGAACGCCGGGACGAACATGGCGGCCTTCTCGGCCAGCTCGTCCGGGACGCCGCGCTCGGCGAAGGAGTCGCGGCGCTGCTCGAACGCGACGAGGTCGGGGCCGAGGAGCAGCTTGGGGAACTGCGCCGTCAGCGCGACCGCGCCGCCGCCGAAGTAGTCGATCGTCTCCTGGATGTCGAACGGGGGCCGCCGGTTGTGCAGCAGCCAGCGCGCGCCGCGCTCGGTGAGCTTGCGCGCCTCCAGCAGCATCGCGGTCTGCGTCGACTCGTCCACCTGGTGGTCCAGGGCGTCGACCGACCGCCAGAAGCGCGGCATGTCGAACACCTCGCGGGCCACCAGGTACGCGCGGGCGATGTCGGAGGACGACGCGCCGGTCTCCTCGTTCAGCCGGAACACGAACGTGGTGCCGGAGTTGTTGATCACGTCGTTCACCACGGCGGTGGTGATGATCTCGCGGCGCAGCGGGTGCCGGTCCATGTGGGCGCGGAACCGCTCGCGCAGCGGGGTCGGGAAGTAGTCGACCAGCCAGGACGCCAGGTACGGGTCGTCCGGCAGCCCGTTGGCGATCAGCTCGTCGTCCAGGGTGAGCTTGGCGTAGGCGAGCAGCACCGAGAACTCCGGGCCGGTCAGGCCGAGCCCGGCCTGGCGGCGCTCGGCGAGGGCCTTGTCGTCCGGCAGCGACTCCAGGCGGCGCTTGAGCTTGCCGTCGCGCTCCAGTTTCCGCAGGTAGCGGGCGTGCACATGGAGCATGGACGACGCCTGCGCGCGGGACGCGGCGAGCACCACGTTCTGCGCGTAGTTGTCGCGCAGCACCAGCGAGCCGACCTCGTCGGTCATCTCGTAGAGCAGGTTGTCGCGCTGCTTGCGGGTGAGCTCGCCGTCCCGCACGACCTGGTCGAGCAGGATCTTGATGTTGACCTCGTGGTCGGAGGTGTCCACCCCGGCCGAGTTGTCGATGAAGTCGGTGTTGACCAGGCCGCCGGCGCGGGCGTACTCGATCCGGCCGAGCTGGGTGAGGCCGAGGTTGCCGCCCTCGCCCACGACCTTGCAGCGCAGCTCGCCGCCGTCCACCCGGACCAGGTCGTTGGCCTTGTCGCCGACGTCGGCGTTGTTCTCGGCGGCCGACTTGACGTAGGTGCCGATGCCGCCGTTCCAGAGCAGGTCCACCGGCGCGCACAGGGCGGCCCGGATCAGCTCGAACGGGGTCATGGACAGCACGCCGTCGGCGATGCCGAGCGCCCGCCGCATCTCCGGAGTGATCTTGATGGACTTGGCGGTGCGCGGGAACACGCCGCCGCCGCGCGAGATCAGCGACGCGTCGTAGTCGGCCCAGGAG
>NZ_JBFAOF010000292.1:0-7685 GCF_040675125.1 Spirillospora sp. NPDC049652
GGTCGGCCGGCGCCGACTGGTGCTCCCCCGACTCGGCCGGGTCGAACACCCACGCCGCGGTGGACTCGGGGTCGCCCGCCGCCGGGCCTCCGGCCGGCTCGGACGCGGCCCACGCCGGGGCCGGCGGCGGGGGCACGTCACCCCCGCCCGCGAGGCCGTCGGACGGCGCGGGCGCCATGGCGGGCGGCGCGGACAGCGGCATCGGCGGCTGCCCGCCGCCGAAACCCGCGGGCGGCCCGCCCGGACCGCCGGACGGCTGCCCGCCGGGCCCCGGGACGAGGGGGCCGGGGACGACGACCGTCCGGTCGCCGAATCCGGGGTCCGCGTTCCCGGGCGTCCCGCCGGGGCCGGGCGCGGCCGCCGCACCGGTCGGCGTCCCGCAGTTCGCGCACCTGTCGAGCGTCCCGGCCGTGGTGGACCCGCACGTCGGACACTGCATCGCTCAGACCTCGCTTGTCGCCGCTTCGCACGCCTCGCGGCCCACGCCCTCCAGGGGGCGGACCTCCCCACTCCGGCCGCGGGGTATTCGACAAAAGGTACTGCGTACCGTTGGTCGCGTACGCGGTGACGGGGATCCGCGAGCGCCCTCCTTCGGCCGCCGCCGCAACGTCACCGGGGCTGGCACCGAATCACGACATGTCGTCCACGGTCAAGGTCGGCCGCCGAGGTTTACCGGAACCCCGTGTGATGCTCGTCGCACTTTGCGCCCCGTCCGTCCCGCCCGGTTCCCCGGCCGGGACGGACGCGTGATCACGGCCACCCCGAGCGCCGCCCGGTACCGACTACCCTCGGGAAGGTCGCTGAGGCGCCCCAGAGACACGGAACAGAGAAGACGGAGTCCATGAGCGATCTTCCGCTGCGTTCGCAGCTGGCCGTCGCGCTCGGTCGTACGGCCGCGAAGATGTCCCGGATTGCCGGCAAGGGGGACGGGTCGGTGATCGGCGGCAAGGTCGGTCTCAAGCTCGACCCTGAGCTGCTCACCCGGCTGTCCCGGGACCGCAAGCTCGTCCTCGTCTCGGCCACCAACGGCAAGACGACGACGACCCGGCTGATCACCTCGGCGATGACGCCGCTCGGGGAGGTCGCCACCAACGCGTTCGGCGCGAACATGCCCACCGGGCACGTGTCGGCGCTCGCGTCCGCACCGGCCGCCAGGTACGGCGTGCTGGAGTGCGACGAGAAGTACGTCCCGATGGTGCTCCGGGAGACCGGCGCCAACGTGGTCGCGCTGATGAACCTGTCCCGCGACCAGATGGACCGCGCGGCGGAGATCTGGCTGCTGGCCGGCAAGTGGCGCAAGGCCCTCGCCGAGGCGCCGAACACCCACGTCGTGGCCAACTGCGACGACCCCCTGGTCACCTGGGGGGCGACCACCGCCAAGTCGGTGACCTGGGTCGCGGCCGGCCAGCACTGGCGCGAGGACTCCTGGTGCTGCCCCGAGTGCGGCGGACCCCTCGACCGCCAGGAGGGCGAGGAGAACTCCGACTGGGCCTGCCGCCAGTGCCACTTCCGGCGGCCCCGCCCGGACTGGGTGCTGCACAACGGCGCGGTCTACGACCCGCACGGCCGCGCGTTCCCGCTGGACGCCATCCAGCTCCCCGGCCGCGCGAACCGGTCGAACGCGGTGGTCGCGCTCGCCGTCGTCGCCCAGTTCGGCGTCCCGCCGGAGCAGGCGCTGCCGCTGCTGGCGACGGTGAAGTCGGTCGCCGGCCGGTACACCTCGGTGGAGGCGCAGGGCCGGACGCTGCGGCTGCTGCTCGCCAAGAACCCGGCGGGCTGGCTGGAGGCGTTCGACGTGCTGAAGCCCGCGCCGTCCCCGCTGGTGCTGTCGATCAACGCGCAGGGCCCGGACGGCCGCGACACCTCCTGGCTGTGGGACGTGGACTTCCGCCTGCTGCGCGGCCGCCCGGTCTGGGTCGGCGGCGAGCGCCGGATCGACCTGGCCGCCCGGCTGGAGGCCGCCGAGGTCCCGTTCACCCTGGTGGACGACGTGGAGCAGGCCATCCTCGCCGTCCAGCCGGGACACCTCGACGTGATCGCCAACTACACCGCCTTCCAGAACATCCGAACGAGGTACGGCCGTGTCGTCTGACCGCTTGAAGATCGTCTGGATCTATCCGGACCTGCTGTCCACCTACGGCGACCAGGGCAACACGCTAGTCCTGGAGCGGCGGGCCGCGCTGCGCGGCATCCCGACCGTGACCGTCAGCCTGCGCTCGGACGAGCCGGTCCCCGCCGACGGGCACATCTACCTGCTCGGCGGCGGCGAGGACCGGCCGCAGATCCTCGCCGCGCAGCGGTTGCGCGCCGACGGCGGGCTGCAGCGCGCCGTGGACAACGGCGCGGTCGTGTTCGCGGTCTGCGCCGGGTTCCAGATCATCGGGCACGAGTTCGGCGGGGACGAGGGGCAGCCGCTGCCCGGCCTCGGCATCCTCGACATCCGCTCCTTCCGCGGGCAGCAGCGCGCGGTCGGGGAGGTCGTCTCGGACGTGGCGTCCGAGCTGCGCGTCCCGCGCGTCACCGGCTTCGAGAACCACCAGGGCGCGACCAGCATCGGCCCGGGCGCGCGGCCGTTCGCCAAGGTCGTGTCGGGCATCGGCAACGGCGACGGGCAGGGCTTCGAGGGCGCCTACCAGGGCCACGTCCTCGGCACCTACATGCACGGCCCGGCGCTCGTCCGCAACCCGGCGCTCGCCGACCTGCTGCTGACCTGGGCCGTCGGCGAGCAGCTCCAGCCGATCGACGACTCCTGGGCCGGACGCCTCCGCGAGGAGCGCCTCGCGGCCGTGCTCGGCTCGGCGGCGTCCGCGTAGTCGCACCCGCGCGCCCGCGCGGCGGGTCTTCACCGGCCGCCCCCTTCCCGGGGGCGGCCGGTTCTGTTTGGGTCTGGTGGGGTTCGCGGGCCGCTGCGACAGTGCGTCCATGATCTGCTGCGTGGTGAACCGCCGCGACGTCCTCCGGCTGAGCGCGGTCGCGGCCGGCTTCACGCTCGTCCCGGCGGCCGAGGCGGCCACGGCGGGGGCGCGCGCGTCCGCCGCCGTCGCGCCGGTGAACCTGGAGCTGGTCACGCTCACCGAGACCGGGGCCGTCCTGACCTGGTACACCGGCGTCCCCGGGACCGACGACGGCCTCGGCCGGATGCGGCCCGCCGCGGCCGACGCCGAGGTCCGCTACGGGACGCATCCGGCGCGGCTGGACAAGGTCGCGCACGGGCCGTCCGGGACGCCGTACCACCACGTCGAGCTGCACGGACTCGAACCCGGCCGCACGTATTACTACCGGGCGCTGTCGCGCGGGCGGGCCGCGTCCGCGACGCCGCTGACCGGCGGACGCGCCGCCGGGACGCCGCGCGGCGGCGGGATCTTCGCGTTCACCACGCCGCAGCCCCCGCCCGGCCGGTTCCTGTTCGCCGTCGCCCTCTGCAACGACCTGCACCTCGGCGAGACCGTCGCGGGACTGGTCGGCGCGCTGCCGTGGATCAAGGGGATCTCGCAGGTCCCCGGCCACCCGCCGTACCCGGAGATCATGGCGGAGGCGCTGGTGGACGACGCGAGGGCGCGCGGCGCCACGCACCTGCTCGCCGCCGGGGACGTCAGCGCCGAGGCCGCCCCCGGCGACCTCGCCCGCGCCAAGGGCCTGCTCGACCGGTTCGGCCGCCACGGCGCCGACTACCTGGTGACCCGCGGGAACCACGACCGGGCCCACGACGGCCGCCCGTCCTGCTCGCCCGGCCGCTGGCAGGGGAACGACTGCTTCGGCGACGCGTTCTTCCAGGGCCGTCCGACGTACTTCACGCACGAGCTGCACGGCCTGCGGATCATCGGCCTCGACACCTACGACAAGCCCGGGGACGGCGGCGACGCGGGCGGCCTCGGCCGCGACCAGCTCGCGTGGTTCCAGGACGAGCTGCGCCGCGACCCCGACCGCCCGACGCTGGTGTTCGGCCACCATCCGCTGTTCACCGAGAACGACCCGCTCGCCGTCACCGGGGCGCACTCGCTCGACGCGGGCCAGTCGCTGCGGATCCTCGCCGCCTACGCCCGGACGCCCGGCGTCCTGCTGCACCACGCGGGCCACACGCAC
The DNA here is from genome assembly GCF_040675125.1 of Spirillospora sp. NPDC049652. Lineage (NCBI taxonomy): Bacteria > Bacillati > Actinomycetota > Actinomycetes > Streptosporangiales > Thermomonosporaceae > Spirillospora > Spirillospora sp. NPDC049652. The sequence goes on from NZ_JBFAOF010000292.1 coordinate 4,084, forward strand.
CGGAACCGGCGGTCGGTGTTCCCGCTCGCGCCCCGGGTCGTCCAGCAGGAGGTGGCGGCGGCGAAGGAGTACCCGGGCGGGTTCACGCTGCTGCGCGTCCATTCCGGCGGGTACGCGCTGAACTTCTACAAGACGCGCGCACCGCTCGCCCGGGAGTGGAGCGAGCGCAGCAGGCAGGAGCTGTCCGGGATGTGGCCGCGGCTGTCGTTCGGCGACCGGGTCGCCGACCGCAACAGCGTCGTCCACCGCGACCTGTCCGGCCTCGGCTCCTGACCGGCCCGGACGGGATCAGCGGCCAGTAGGCAGTAGACCAGGGGTCAGTAGACCAGGGGTCAGTAGACCAGGGCCTGGACGCCGTCCGCGGTGATCTCCTCGACGAAGGTCGGCGCGCCCGCGATGCGGATGCCGGGGATCACGTCGTCCGGTCCGATGTCGCGGCGTCCGGCGCACTGCGTGCAGAGCGTCACCTGACCGCCCGCCAGGACGACCTGGAGCAGCTCGTCCAGCGGGGTGGCGAGCGGCAGGTCCAGTTCGGCGGCCCGGCCGGGCAGCGCGTACCAGGCGGACTCGCCGGTCAGCCACAGCGAGACCGGCAGGCCGCTGGCGACCGCCGCCGCCGCGACCGTGAACGCCTGGTTCACCCGCTCCGGGCCGTCCGCGCCCGCCGTCGCCTTGATCACCAAAGAACGCGCCATACCGGGCACTGTAGCCGGGCGCGGCGTCCCGCCCCGCGCCCTCCCCGCGGTTAGGGTGGGGCGCCATGGGCGGACTGGTGAACGCGGGCGTGCTGGTACTGGCGTGCGCCGGGCTGGCGGTCGCCGCGCTGCTGCTGGTGGTCCGGCTGTTCCGGCTGCGCTGAGCCCCCGGCCGGCGTGCCGCGTCGAGACGAGCGGGCGGCCTGCAGCCGGTAGCCTTCCGGGCATGGAGCCAGAGCTGCACGACGACCTCAAACCGCTGGAATTCCTCCTGGGCACCTGGAAGGGCGCCGGAGTCGGCGACTATCCGACGATCGAGGCGTTCAACTTCGGCCAGGAGATCTCGTTCAGCCACAACGGCAAGCCGTTCCTGATCTACTCCAGCCGCAGCTGGCTGATCGAGCCGGACGGCACGGTCGGCCGCCCGCTGGCGACCGAGACGGGCTACTGGCGGCCGCAGCCGGGCAACCGCGTCGAGGTGACGCTCGCGCACCCGACCGGGATCATCGAGATCTACCTCGGCACCATCGCCTTCCACCAGATCGACCTGGCCACCGACGTGATCGCCCGCACCGACAGCGCCAAGGAGGTCAAGGCGGGCAAGCGGCTGTACGGCCTGATGCCGGAGAAGAACGGCGTCCGCGACCTCGGCTGGGTCTACGAGATGGCCGCGATGGGGCAGCCGTTGCAGGCGCACCTGTCGGCGCAGCTCAAGAAGGCCGACTGAGGCTGACACCGGAACGGTCACGGGCAGGGCTGGTCTGGCCGGGGCCCGAATATGCGGAAGGGACGGCCCGCGCGGGCCGTCCCGGAGAAATGAACGACCCCCGGACCTTCTCCGCCGGGATGGCGGAAGACGTACAGGACTGATACGTCGGTCCGGGGGCCGGGCAACTGCCTGGTATTCGCCGATCACCGTCCGGTGACCGGCTACCGCCGTGCGATGACGGCGGTGCCGCGGCAGGACGGCGACTAGCGGACAGTCACCTCGCGAGTCCCAGAATTCACCATGTTCTTGGACCACCTCCTTTCGCGCGTGCCGCCAAGTTATGCGACGCCCCGGCCGGGAGGCAAACGCATTTTCGGACCGGCTTCCTGCGGCGGTTCGGGCCCCGCGGGACATAGGATGCGGGCATGGCCGAGACGTGGCAGGAGGAGCTGCGGGCGAAGGGCTACCGGGTGACTCCGCAGCGGCAGCTCGTGCTGGAGGCCGTCACCAAGCTGGAGCACGGCACGCCCGAGGAGATCTGCACCGAGGTGCAGCGCACCGCCGGGGGCGTCAACATCTCCACGGTCTACCGCACGCTGGAGCTCCTGGAGGAGCTCGGCCTCGTCAAGCACGCCCACCTCGGCCACGGCCCCCCGAACTACCACCTCGCCGCCGAGGCCGAGCACATCCACCTGGTCTGCCGCGACTGCGGCCGGGTGAACGACGTCCCCCTGGACGCGGCGGCCGGGCTCGCGGCGGGCCTCGACCGCGACCACGGCTTCGAGACCGACGTCCAGCACCTCACCGTCTACGGCCGCTGCAAGGACTGCCGCGCCGCCTGACCATGCCAGGGGTCATGGGCCGCGGGGCCCACGCCGCCGGACGAGGGCTCCGGAGGGTCGGATCAGCGCCGCGGCGCATAGTCTGGGCGGCATGGAGAGCCCGCTGCTGAAGGTGCACGGGGCCGTCGCCGCCGACGCCCCCGACCAGGAGATCGCCGCGCACTACGGGGACCCGGTGCGCGAACAACGGCTGCTGGAGGCGGGCGGAGCGTTCGTCGACCGGAGCAACCGCGGTGTCCTGCGGGTCTCCGGCCCGGACCGGCTGTCCTGGCTGCACAGCCTGCTCAGCCAGCACCTGGAGGCGCTGGAGCCCGGCGCGGCCACGCAGGCGCTGCTGCTGACGATCAACGGCCACATCGAGCACCACCTGCACCTGGTGGACGACGGCGAGACCGTCTGGATCCACGTCGAGCCCGGGACCGCGCCCGCGCTCGCCGACTTCCTCGACCGCATGCGGTTCTTCCTGCGCGTCGAGGTCGAGGACGTCTCCGACCGCTACGCCGTCGTGACCGGCCCGTCCGGCCCCGCCGGTGACGGCCCGTCCTTCCCGGACGTCTCGGGCCTGACCACCCGGATCATCCCCCGTGCCGAGCTGGGCGCGGGCGACCTTCCCCCGGCGGGCCTGTGGGCCTACGAGGCGCTGCGCATCGCCGCCCACGCGCCCCGGTTCGGCCTCGACACCGACCACCGGACGATCCCGCACGAGGTCGGCCTGATCGGGACGGCCGTCCACCTGAACAAGGGCTGCTACCGGGGGCAGGAGACGGTCGCGCGGGTGGAGAACCTCGGCCGCCCGCCGCGCCGCCTGGTCTTCCTGCACCTGGACGGCAGCGTCGACCGCCTGCCCGCGCCCGGCGACCCGGTGGAGATCCCCGGCGGCCGCCAGATCGGCTTCGTCGGCACGGCGGCCCGCCACCACGAGCTCGGGCCGATCGGCCTCGCGCTGGTCAAGCGGAACACCCCGGTGGACATCGAGCTGCTGGCCGGAGGCGTCGCCGCGTCCCAGGAAGTGGTCGTGCCGCCGGACACCGGCGCGAACGCCAAGATCGAACTGCGTCGCACGGCCGCCGACCGTCCGTAGCGAAACCCCGAAAAGCGCGTAGAACACGGGCCATAGGGGCAGAATCGTTCTCGCGGGAGGGGGGGCCGTCCGAGAGGCCACCGCCCCGGAGGAGGTGGGGCCCGTGACCGCTCACGAGGACCCGCCACGCCTCTCACCCGAGCACGGATCACCCGAGCACGGATCACCCGAGCACGGATCACCCGAGCACGCTTCACCCGAGCAAGGTGACCGCCGGGTCGCCGGCCCCGGCGCCCCGCCGCCGCGCCGCCCGGCGGACCACCAGGACGACCAGC
>NZ_JBFAOF010000293.1:0-7652 GCF_040675125.1 Spirillospora sp. NPDC049652
TCCTGCGGGGCCCGCTGAACACCGTGGGGCGGCTCCGGCCCGGGGCGCCCCGTCTGCCCGCCCGGCCCCAGGGGCGGGGGGGCCCTTCCGCATGTCGTGACCCTCACCTGGCCGCTCCCGGCCCGTCACCGCCGGGGGCCTTGCCGCGGCGGCGGTTCGGAGGGTCAATCGGGTCATGTCGAAGCGCACTCGCAAGCGTCGGAGCCGCAAGCGGAGCAAGGCGAACAAGGGCCGCCGCCCCTGCGCCCGCCACTGACCGGCTCGTTCCCGGCCGCCTCTTCACCGGCCGGTCCGCCACCGGCCAGCGGCCCGTCGGGGTGCGGCCGTCCGGTGCGGAGCAGCGGCGCGCCCGCGACCAGCGCGGCCGCCGCCAGGGCGGCGCTCAGCCACACCGGGGACCGGTAGCCGAGGCCGCCGTCCACCGCCAGCCCGCCGAGCAGCGGGCCGACGGCCGCGCCCACGTTGAGCGCGGCCGTGGCGAACGCGCCCGCCATGGTCGGCGCGTCCGCCGCCGCGTACAGGGCGCGGGCGATCAGCGTCGAGCCGACGCCGAACCCGAGCGCGCCCTGGACGAACACGAGCACGGCGACGGCCGCCGGGACGTCCGCGAACGCCGCGAGCGCGGCCCATCCGGCGGCCAGCGCGACGCCCCCGGCGGCGAGGACGGTCCGGGGCCGGGTGTCGGCGAGCCGTCCGGACGCGGTGACCCCGGCGAACGAGCCGAGCCCGAACACCGCCAGCAGCGCCGGGACCCAGCCGTCCCTGAACCCGGCGACGTCGGTGGCCAGCGGCGCGAGGTAGGTGAAGGCGCAGAACGTCGCGCCGTTCACCAGCGCCCCCACGCCGAGGACGAGCAGCACGCCGGGACGGCGCAGCACCCGCAGCTCCGGCCGGACGCCCGTCCCCCGGGACGGCTCGTCCGGCACGGACGTCATGATCGCGACGAGGGCGGGCGCGGAGACCAGCGCCACGGCCCAGAAGGCCGCGCGCCACCCCCACAGGTCGCCGAGGAGCGCACCGGCGGGGACGCCCGCGACGCACGCGAGGGTGACGCCGCCGAGCAGCGTCGCGGTGGCGCGGCCCTTGGCGTCCGGCCGGGCCATGGCGACGGCCGCCGCGACGGCGACCGCGAGGAACCCGGCGTTCGCGAGCGCCGCGATCACACGCGTCACCAGCAGCAGGGTGAAACTGGAGGTCAGCGCCCCGGCCACGTGGACGGCCAGGAACGCGGAGAGGAACACGAGCAGGGCCCGGCGGCGCGGCCACCGCCGGGCGAGCGCCGCCATCAGCGGCGCGCCGACGATCATCCCGGCGGCGAACGCCGAGGTGAGGGTGCCGGCGGTCCCGACCGGGACGCCGGTGTCGCGGGCGAGGTCCGGGAGGAGCCCGGACAGCATGAACTCGGACGTCCCCTGGGCGAACACGGCCAGCGCGAGGACGTAAAGGGCGAACGGCACGACGACTCCGTCATGAGGGCATGCGGGAACGGAAGCGGAGCGGCCGTGGGAGACGGCCACCGCGAGGGAGCCCGCGCGGGACGGAAGGCGAGTCCGCGGAAACGCGGAAAGGAGACGCCGCCGGGACGCGGGCGAGCAGAGCGCGCTCTACGCGGTGGTCAGGAGGACGGTGCGGTCACGCTGGTCAGAGCAGCGGACGAACCGGTCGACGAGAGCAGGCCACCGCGTGCGGTGGCCGGCGTCTGGACGCCTCGGGAGAGGACATGCGGCCCACCCTACGCGAGCCGTTCGAGCAGGGCGACCTCGGACTCGTCCAGTTCCAGGCGGAGGGCGGCCATGTTCTGCTCCAGGTGGGTCAGCGACGCGGTGCCGGGGATCTGCACCAGCGTGGGGGAGCGCGCGAGGCCCCACGCCAGCGCGACCTGGTGGACCGTCGCGCCGTGCCGCCGGGCGACCTTCCGCAATTCGGGGTCGGTGAACGGCGCCCGCCCGCCGCCTAGCGGCGTACGCGCCACATAGGCCACGCCCGCGGCGGCGCATTCGTCCACGAGGTCCGCGTCGCTCTGGTCGTGCACGCCGAACCGGTTCTGGACGGCCGTGACCGGCGCGATCGTCCGGGCCTCGGCGAACTGGGCGCGGGTGGCGTCCGCGAGCCCGAGGTCCCGGACGAGCCCCTCGTCCCGCAGCTTCGCCAGCTCCGCGAACCGCTCGCCCGCCGCCTCGTCCGGACGCCCCGCCTGGAGGTGGACGAGGTGCAGGGCGTCCAGGCCCAGTTCGGTGAGGTTCTGCTCGACGGCCGCGCGGACGTCCTGACCGGGACCGACCTTCGTCGCGAGCGTCAGCCCGTCAGGGTAGGGGCGGAGCGCGCGGCGCAGGATCTCGTTGGCGCGGCTGCTCCCGCGCGTGTAGAACGCGGCGGTGTCGATGTGCGTCACGCCCAGCTCGACGGCCCGCCGCGCGACCGCGACGGCCGTCGTGTGGTCCACCGCGAGCCGTCCCGGAATCCCCGGCAGCCGCATCGCTCCGAACCCCAGCCGCCCGTCGCCCCCGCGCCGGAATCCGCCCCCCATGGCAGACATTCTCCCAGCATGGTGGCCGGACCGCCGCGCCGTCCACCCGTTCGGACGCCCCGCCCCGCCCCGTGCACCGCCACGCGGCTACCCGACCGTGACGGGGACGGTGGCGGCGCGGTCGATGTCCCCGGTGCGGTACAGGTGCTCGGGAATCCCCGCGAGCCGGGACGGATGGACCTGCTCGCCGAGGCCGTAGAACTTCTGGAAACTCATGATCAGGGGACGCCAGCGGTCGGGGTCGATGCGGTCCGGGTGGCCGTCCATGACGATGGACGGGTGGACGCGGACGCGCTGCACCCGCACCTCGAAGACCGTGCCCCAGCCGCCCAGGTCGGCGGCGATCTCGCGGGAGTTCTCCAGGACGGCCTCCATGGTCACCGGGCACTCGGCGACGCGCGGCGGCCGGACGGTCTCGGACGGCGCCGGGGTCAGTCCGGACACGCCGAACTTGTCGCGGACGTGCCGGTAGCCGCGCTCGGCCTTGCCGGGCGAGACGGGGTCGGATCCGGTCGTCAGGGCCAGCCGGTCCACGGCGCCGACCTGGTCGGTGGACGGGAGGTTGATCGTGCACTCGCCGGTCGCCAAGAGGTTGCGGGCCGTCTGGGAACTGGTGCCCATGCCGAGGACGCACCGCCAGCCCAGCCAGAACGCGGAGGACATCGGCGCGAGGTTGGGGTGGCCGTCGCGGTCGGCGGTGCCGAGGAGGACGACCGGGGTGCCGAAGTACAGGATGCCCGGTTCGATGCCGATGTGTTCCATGCGTCCAGGGTCGCGGGAGGCCCGGCCGGGACGCTGGCGACAATCCGACGTCACGTTCGGAGGCGTCCACGCGTCGCCGGCTTCGTGCGGGCGCGGCGCGGGGGTCAGCGTACGCGGAAGACGGGGACTCCGGGGGCGATGGCGATGAGCTGCTCGTCTGTGGCGTTCTTGGTCAGGCCGTCCATGAGGGCGGAGACCTCCCATGCCCACTTGTCCATGTAGGCGCGGATGACCGGGAGCTTGTCGGCGTCGTCCAGTTCGGTGACGGTGATGTCCTCGACCTTGCGGCCGAGGCGGAGCTGGCCGCCGCCCGCGACGCGGATGTTGCGCACCCACTGGGTCCGGCCGCGCGGGCTGATCAGGTAGCGCTCACCGTCGAGGGTCAGCGGGTTCACGGGGTTGGTGCGCCACTCGCCGGAGGTCCGGCCGCGCACGGCCAGCTCGCGGGAGCCCATGAGGCTGATGCCGTGGTGGGCGAGCCGGCCGACGAACCGGTTGAAGACGAGGACGAAGCGGCCGCCGGGAGGCACGAGCCGGTTCCGCACGTCCGCCTGCGCGCCGGTCTGGGCGCCGGTGGGGGCGGTGGCCTGCTGCTTCAGGTCGTTCATCGGGACTCCCTCGGCTTGGAGAGCAGTGCTCTCGACTAGGAGCATCATGCTCCTCCCCGCGCCACGACGTCAAGAGCGGTGCTCTCGAAATTGTCCGGCGCTCTGTTCCCGTGCCAGACTGGGGGCATGAACGCGAGCCGAACCGCACGAGAACGGGCCAGGGCGGAACTCACCAGGGAGATCAAGGAGGAGGCGCGGCGGCAGCTGGCCGCGTCCGGCGCGCAGGGCCTCTCGCTGCGCGCGGTCTCGCGCGAGCTGGGCATGGTCTCGTCCGCGCTGTACCGGTACTTCCCGAGCCGGGACGAGCTGCTCACCGCGCTGATCGTGGACGCCTACGACGCGGTCGGCGAGCGCGCGGAGCGGGCCGACCGGGAGGCCGCGGGACGCGGGTTCCGGGCGCGCTGGCGGGCCGTCTGCGACGCGCTGCGCGACTGGGCGGCCCGGCACCCGCACGAGTACGCGCTGATCTACGGCTCGCCGGTGCCCGGCTACGCCGCGCCCGAGGACACGGTCGCCCCCGCCACCCGCTTCCCGTTCGTCCTGTTGGGCATCGCGCAGGACGCCGCGAAGGCCGGGGAGCTGGACGTGCGGGCCCCCGAGCCGGCCCCGGCGCTCGCGGGGCAGCTCCAGACGATCATCGACGCCGCCGCGCCGGACGTCCCGCCCGTCGCGATGGCCCGTCTCGCCGCGCACTGGTCGCAGCTCACCGGTCTGATCAGCTTCGAGCTGTTCGGCCAGTTCGCCAACACCCTCGACCCGGCCGACGACTTCTTCGCCTACGCCGTCGACCGGATGGCCGACGACCTGGGCTTCCCCGCCTAGGCGGGCGCCGCGGACGGGGCCGTCCCGTCGGACGGCCCCGTCCGGCGGAGGCTGACGCGGTACCGGAAGTCGGTGTAGGGCGGGCCGAGCATGGACGGGCGGGACGTGCCGTCCGCGGTGAGACCGTGGCGTTCGTAGAAGGCGCGGGCGCGGGCGTTCTCGTCCAGCACCCAGAGCACCATCTCCGGGACGTGCGGCGGGACGGCCTCGATCGTCCGGCGGAGCAGGGCCGTCCCGATGCCGCGCCGCCAGCTGGCCGGGCCCAGGTACATCATGTACAGCTCCCACGCGCGCTCGGGGCGCAGGTCGGCGTCGTGGGGCGGTCCGGAGGCGGCGAACCCGGCGACCTCGCCGTCCACCTCGGCGACCAGGACGGTGACGCCGGAGCCGGGCGCGATCCGCTCCCGCCAGCCGCCGACGCGCTGGGTCCAGTGCAGGGCGTCGAGCTCGGCCTCCGGCAGCACGCCGCGGAAGGCGAGCTGCCAGGCGGCGACGTGCACTCTCGCGATGGGCTCCGCGTCCTCGGGGGTGGCGTGGCGCACGATCATGCGAACGATCATGCCCGATCGACGTCCGCCGCCGTAAGCGGTTCGGGGGTCAGCGCACGCCGCGGGGACGGAACTGGACGCTGATCCGCGGCCCGAGCGGACGGGCCGACTTCGGGACGGCGTGCTCCCACGTCCGCTGGCAACTGCCACCCATGACGATCAGGTCGCCGTGCCCGATGTCGTACCGCAGCGTCGGGCCGCCCCCGCCCGCCGGGCGCAGCAGTAGCGGACGGGGCGTGCCGAGCGAGACGATCGCGACCATCGTGTCCTCGCTGCGGCCGCGTCCGACGCGGTCGCCGTGCCAGGCGACGCTGTCGTGCTCGTCCCGGTACAGGCAGAGGCCCGCCGTGCGGAACGGCTCGCCGAGCTCGTCCCGGTAGTGCGCGCTGAGCAGGTCGCGCGCCTCGTCCAGGACCGGGTCGGGCAGCGGGTCGGTCTCGCCGTAGAACGCCAGCAGGCGCGGCACGTCCACGACCCGCTCGTACATGCGCCGCCGCTCGGCCCGCCACGGGACGTCCGCCATCAGCCGCGTGAACAGCGCGTCCGCGCCCGCGAGCCAGCCCGGCCGCAGGTCGACCCAGGCCCCGTGCGCGAGCCGCGTCCGCCGGACCGACGCGCCGAGCTCACGCGGGCCGCCCTCGGTCCCGACGTCCAGCAGCGATCCCTGGAAGACACCGTCCATGCCGCCAGCTTATCGAACCTGTGTTCGATCATCGCCGCCGAGGGGGTGCGAGTGGGCCCGCCATGTTCGATCATGGATTGATGGACTCCGTACGGATCAGACCCATGACCTCGGACGACCTGTCCGCCGCGCACCATGTCTCGGCCGCCGCCTTCCTGGAGGTCCGCCGCCTGACCCGCCGCTGGAACGATCCGGAGCCCGTGCCGCCGGACGCGGAGACGACGCGGGTCTGGCTCGCGAAGATGGCCCACCTGCTCGCCGCCGACCCGGACGGCTGCCTGGTCGCCGAGGAGGACGGCGGGATCATCGGGTTCGCGGTCTCCCAGAACCGGGGCGGCCTCTGGTACCTGTCGGTCTACGCCGTCCAGCCCGGCATCCAGGCGAAGGGCGTCGGGAAGCGGCTGCTGGACGCCGCGCTCGCGCACGCGGACGGGCGGCCCGGCATGCTCTCGGCGAGCGCGCATCCGGGCGCGACCCGCCGCTACCGCCTGGCGGGCTTCACCCTGTACCCGCAGATGCGCATGACCGGCCGGGTGGACCGCTCCACCCTCCCCGCGCTCGACGGCCTCCGCGACGGCCGCCCCGACGACCTCGAATGGATGGACGGGCTGGACGAGCGCCTGCGCGGCGCCGGCCACGGCCCGGACCACCGGTACCTGAGGGAGAACACCCGGCTGGTCGTGTCCGCCGAACCGGACCGGCAGCCGGGTTATGTCTACATCGACACCGCCCGCGACCGCCCGGCGCTGCTGGCCGCCGCGAATCCCGAGACCGCCGCCAAGCTGCTGTGGGAGGCGCTCGCGCAGACGCAGGGGGAGACGCTCGTCGACTCCATCACCGTCCCGAACCACTGGGCGCTGGACGTGGGCCTCGCCGCGCGCCTGGACATCGGCCAGGAGGGCTACCTCGCCCTGCGCGGCATGGCCCCGCCCACTCCGTACCTGGCGGACGGCTACGTCCTCTGATCGGCCCCCAGCCGGGCGGCGAGGCGCGCGCGAAGCTCGCTGAGCCGGCCGATCTCCGCGTCCAGCGCCGCCAGCCGCGCGCTCGCCACCCCGCTGCCCGGCTCGCAAGACGCCCCGCCGCCCGCGCCGTCCCCGGCGGCGGACGCCCGCGCGGTCGGGCAGAGGGCGGGGCCCTCGCCGACCAGGACGCCGAGGCGGTCGGCGACCCGGGCCAGGTCCTCGACGGTCAGGCCGAGGGACAGCAGCTCCCGGACGACCCGGACGCGCTGCACGTCCCGTGGCGTGTACTCGCGCTGCCCGGACGCCGTGCGCACCGGCGGCGGCACCAGCAGGCCGCGCTCCTCGTAGAAGCGCAGGGCCCGCGGGGTGGTGCCCGCCGCCGCTGCCGCGTCACCGATCCGCATGGGCGCACCTCTCAGATCTCGACGACCACCGAGCCCAGGTGCCCGCCGGCCTGTAGCTCCTGCAACGCGCGGGGCGCGCTCTCGATGCCCTGGAACCGCGTGTGCGGGAAGACGATCCGGTCGGCGCGCAGCCACTCCCCGAAACGGCGGGTCCATTCGGCGCGGGTCTCCGGGTCCTGCGCGAGGACGCCGCGCACCGACGTCCGCTTGCGGATCAGCTCGAACAGGTCGAGTTCGACGGGCGCGGACGTGCCGGAGCCGCCCGGGGCGAGCTGTGTCGCGAGCGTCCCGACCAGCGCGACGCGCGCGTCCTGAGCCGACGCGCGGATCGCCG
>NZ_JBFAOF010000294.1:0-7649 GCF_040675125.1 Spirillospora sp. NPDC049652
CTCGGACGCGACGACGACCGCCGTGTTGCCCGAGACGATCGCGGGCGCGACCACCGAGACCAGGCCGAGCAGCGCGCTGTCCGGCGCGACGATCCCGACGACGCCGGACGGCTCCGGCGTGGACAGGTTGAAGAACGGCCCGGCGACCGGGTTGGCGTTGCCCGCGACCGCGCCGATCTTGTCCGCCCAGCCCGCGTACCAGACCCAGCGGTCGACCGCCGCGTCCACCTCGGCCGAGGCGGCGGGCTTGGCGGCCCCGGCGGCGCGCAGCTCCTCGACGAACTGCGCCCGGCGGCCCTCCAGCATCTCCGCGATCCGGTAGAGGATCTGGCCGCGGTTGTAGGCCGTCCGGGACGACCAGCCGCCGAACGCCTTGCGGGCGGCGACGACGGCGTCCCGGACGTCCTTGCGGGACGCCTGCGAGGCGTTGGCGAGGAACCGTCCCTTGGCGTCGTTCACCACGTACGACCGTCCGGACTCCGAGCGGGGGAACGCGCCCCCGATGTACAGCTTGTAGGTCTTGCGAACACTCAGCCGCTCAGACATCGAGGTACGCCTCCAGGCCGTGCCGTCCGCCCTCGCGGCCGAAACCGGACTCCTTGTAGCCGCCGAACGGCGACGCCGGGTCGAACTTGTTGAAGGTGTTGGCCCACACCACGCCCGCGCGCAGCCGCTCGGCCGCCCACAGGATGCGCGAGCCCTTCTCCGTCCACACACCCGCCGACAGCCCGTACGGGGTGTTGTTGGCCTTCTCGACCGCCTCGTCGGGCGTGCGGAAGGTCAGCACGGACAGCACCGGGCCGAAGATCTCCTCGCGCGCGATGCGGTGCGACTGCGCGACGCCGGTGAAGAGCGTCGGCGCGAACCAGAAGCCGCGCTGCGGCAGGTCGCATGGCGGCGCCCAGCGCTCGGCGCCCTCGCTCTCGCCGCTGTCGGCCAGCTCGCGGATCTTCGCCAGCTGCTCGGCGCTGTTGACCGCGCCGACGTCGGTGTTCTTGTCCAGCGGGTCGCCGACGCGCAGCGTGGCCATCCGCCGCTTCAGCCGGTCCAGCAGCTCGTCCGCGACCGACTCCTGGACGAGCAGCCGCGACCCGGCGCAGCACACGTGCCCCTGGTTGAAGAAGATCGCGTTGACGATGCCCTCGACGGCCTGGTCGAGCGGCGCGTCGTCGAACACGATGTTGGCCGCCTTGCCGCCCAGCTCCAGGGTCAGCCGCTTGCGGGTGCCCGCGACGGTCCGCGCGATCTCCTTGCCCACCTCGGTGGACCCGGTGAAGGCGACCTTGTCGATCCCGTCGTGCCCGACGAGCAGGCGGCCGGTCTCCCCCGCGCCGGTGACGATGTTGACCACGCCGTTCGGCAGCTCCGCCTGCCGGCAGATCTCCGCGAACAGCAGCGCCGTCAGCGGCGTCGTCTCGGCCGGCTTCAGGACGACCGTGTTGCCCGTCGCGAGCGCCGGAGCGATCTTCCAGGCCAGCATCAGCAGCGGGAAGTTCCACGGGATGACCTGGCCCGCGACGCCGAGCGGCCGCGGGTCCGCGCCGAAGCCCGCGTGGCCGAGCTTGTCGGCCCAGCCCGCGTAGTAGAAGAAGTGCGCCGCGACCAGCGGGACGTCCACGTCGCGCGACTCGCGGATCGGCTTGCCGTTGTCGATCGACTCCAGGACGGCCAGCTCCCGCGACCGCTCCTGGATGATCCGGGCGATCCGGTACAGGTACTTGGCGCGCTCGCGGCCCGGCATCGGGCCCCAGACCTGCTCGAAGGCCCGGCGCGCGGCGGCCACGGCCCGGTCGACGTCCGACGCGTCCGCGCAGGCGACCTCCGCCAGCGGCTCCTCGTTGGACGGGTCGACCGTCTTGATCGGCTCGCCGTGCCCCTCGGTGAACTCGCCGTCCACGAACAGCCCGTAGGAGGGCCGGATGTCCACCACGCTCCGCGACTCGGGAGCCGGCGCGTACTCGAAGTCCATCGTCAGTCCAGGGTGAAGTGGTCGGGACCGGAGTAGACCCCGGTGGCGAGCTTGCGGCGCTGCATCAGCAGGTCGTTGAGGAGGCTGGACGCGCCGAGCCGGAACAGGTCCGGGGTCAGCCAGTCGGGCCCGGCGACCTCGTTGACCATGACCAGGTACTTCAGCGCGTCCTTGGTGGTGCGGATGCCGCCGGCGGGCTTCACCCCGACCGTCCGGCCGGTGGCGTCGCGGAAGTCCCGCACCGCCTCCAGCATGATCATCGTGACCGGGAGGGTCGCGGCGGGCGAGACCTTGCCCGTGGACGTCTTGATGAAGTCGGCCCCGGCCCGCATGGCGAGCCAGGACGCGCGCCGCACGTTGTCGTAGGTGCGCAGCTCGCCGGTCTCCAGGATGACCTTCAGGTGCGCGTCGCCGCACGCCTCCTTGGTCCGGACGATCTCCTCGTGGACCTTGAGGTAGTCGCCGGCCAGGAAGGCGCCCCGGTCGATCACCATGTCGATCTCGGCCGCGCCGTCCGCGACCGCCGCCCGCGTGTCCGCGAGCTTGGCCTCCAGCGGCGCGCGGCCGGCCGGGAACGCCGTCGCCACCGAGGCGACCCCGATCCCGGAGCCGCGCAGCGCGTCCACCGCGACCCCGACCAGGTCCGGGTACACGCACACGGCTCCGACCTTGGGCGCGTCCGGCTGCGCGGGGTCGGGCCGGACGGCCTTGGCGCACAGCGCCCGGACCTTCCCGGCCGTGTCCGCGCCCTCCAGGGTGGTGAGGTCCACCATGGAGATCGCCGTATCGATCGCCCACGCCTTGGCCGTCGTCTTGATCGACCGCGCGCCGAGGCGCGCGGCCCGCTCGTCCGCCCCGACCTGGTCGACACCGGGCAGTCCGTGCAGGAACCCCCGCAACTCGACTCCGGTGGGCATAGTCTCCGTTGACACCACCCCAGGATCACGCACGGACGCCACCGGCACAAACCGGACCTTGATCACCTCCCCAGCGGGAGTCCCGTCCACTTCCCCTGGTCATCCCCCAGGTACACGATCCGGCCGCCCGGCCGCCCGGCCGCCCGGGCGGTTGTCAGGGCGTGCCAGGCTTTTCCGGCATGACGGACCTCGCCCTCGCCCTCGGGCTGGCCGACCTGGCCGACGACATCACCCTCCGGCACTTCCGGCGGACGGACCTGGGCGTCCGGGCCAAGCCCGACCGCAGCCCGGTCACCGAGGCCGACACCGAGACCGAACGGGCCCTGCGGACCGTGCTCGCCTGCGAGCGGCCCGGCGACACCATCGTCGGCGAGGAGGAGGGCGGCACGCAGGGCCCGCGCTGCTGGCTGCTCGACCCGGTCGACCACACCGCCAACTTCGTCCGCGGCATCCCCGTCTTCGCCACGCTGATCGCGCTCGTCCAGGACGGGCGGCCGACGGTCGGCGTCGTCAGCGCCCCGGCCCTCGGACGGCGCTGGTGGGCGTCCCTGGGCGGCGGCGCCTTCGCCGACGGCGAGCCCATCCGCGTCTCCGCCGTGGCGGACCTGGCGGACGCGAGCCTCTCGTTCGCCGCCCTGGACCGCTGGGACGACCGCGCCCTGCTCCCCGGGATCGTCGGGCTGGGCCGCCGCGCACGCCACAGCTGGGGATCGGGCGGTTTCTGGTCCCAGATGCTCGTCGCCGAGGGCCGCCTGGACGCCTCCCTCGATCCGTGGGGCAAGCCGTGGGACCTGGCAGCGCCCAAGATCATCGTCGAGGAGGCCGGGGGCCGCCTGACCGATCTGGACGGCGCGCCCCGCATCGACCGGGACGCCGCCCTGGTCAGCAACGGCCTCCTGCACCCGGAGCTCCTGGCGGCTCTGAGGTCCCGCCCGGCACGCTCCTGAGCCGCGCCGGGCGAACCGAAGGGGCGCGCCGCGTTTCGGCGGCACGCCCCTTCAGCCGTTCACTGGAGCAGTTCGTCCGGTGAGCCGACCGTCCCGGCGCGCGACAGCCAGTCGCGCAGGCGTTCCGGGTCCGTGCATTCCAGGATGCGCTCGCAGGTGTCGCTCGACACCGTCAGACCGCGTCCTTCGAGGACGAGCAGCACGCCCTCGGCCTGCCCTTCGAGACGGCCGTCCCGGACTCCCCTGGCACGCGCCTCGGACGCGTGCCGGAAGAGGTTCGCGGTCACCCGAAGACGTCCTCCTCCGTGGTGGCCGACACAGCGCGCAGCAGCCAGTCGTGCAGGACGTCCGTGTCGGCGCACTCGTGCACCCGGTCGCGCGCCTTGTCCGACACCGCGATCCCGCGCTGGTCGAGGATGAGCAGCAGCGCCTCGGCCTGCCCCTGGACGACGCCCTTGGCGCGGCCCTCCTCGCGGCCCTCCTCGCGGCCCTCCTCGCGGCCCTCCTCGCGGCCCTTGGCGCGGCCCTCCTCGCGGCCCTTGGCGAGGCCCTCGGCGCGGCCTTCGGTGAGGGCCTCCTCGCGGAGGGTGGAGACGTAGCGCGGGTTGTAGGTCTTCACGAAAAGCCTCCAGAGTTCACGGGCCTCACCGCCGAGGCCGGCTTCGACGAATTCGTTCAGGTCCCTCTGGGTCGCTTCCTTCACCTCGTTGAGGGCGAGGGCCAGCGGTTCCAGTGTCTCATGCACCCTCTCGGAACGGCTGTGGACGAGGGCGGAGAGCACCGCGAAGACGGGGTCCGCGCGGATCTCCTCCAGGTCGGTGAGCCGGGGGACGTTGTGCGGGCCGAAGACCACGACGCGGACGACCATGCTCGTCCAGCCGTCCACGCCGAGGACGATCGGCTCCTCGAAGCGCCGGGCGTCCTGCTCGTCGTGGGTGATGACGACGAGCAGGACGTCGCAGTCGTACTTGTCGTGCACGAAGGCGAGGTAGTACGGCCAGCGGCTCTTCTTGATCTTCTTGTCGTCGAGCTGCGCCTCGAAGATCAGCGCGAGGTCGCCGCGCTCGGTGCGGAGTCTGACCAGGGAGTCGACGCGCCGTTCGACGGCCTCGATGGTGGTGAGGTCGACGTTGAGGATGTCGGCGCCCTTGATGGGGGGAAGGCGCAGGCCGTGGACGTTCCACAGCGCCCGCTCGATCGTGTCCGGGTTGTCTCGCGCTATCTGGTGCAGCGCTTCGTGTCTCGGGGTGACCATGGCCCGAAGCTACGCAGCGCGTTCGTTCGATTACCTGGAATCAAGACCTTATGGCCTCAACTGATCACTCGACCCCCTCCCGACGAGTGAGGGGAGGATGGCCATTCACATCTGCTTCCCTTAGGAGCGGTGACTATTTCGTCGATGCTTGGACGTCCAAAGGTTAAACGGGCTCAGTATGGCGACGGGCCGCCGAACATCTCGCTGAGGCGCGGGGCCAGTTCGAAGTCGCCGCGGATTCTGAGGCGTCTGTCCATCAGCAAGGTGGCGGGATTGGCGTCGCCCGCCAGGACCCGGAGGAAGTCGGGAGTGGACGCCGTGAGGGTGACGACGGGCTCGCGGGACGGCCCCGGACGGGCGTGGGCGCGGCCGTCGGCGATCGCCATGGTCCAGGTGGAGGCGGAGCCGTCCGCGCCGGTCAGGCGGAAGTCGATGTCGCCCTCGAAGCCGCCGGCCATGGACGGGTCGAACGCGCGGGCCATGGCGCCGAAGAAGACCCGCTGCGCCCGCGGGCCGAAGCGGCGCTCGATGGCTTCGTCCGACGCACTGTGGACGATCTTGAACAGCCCCCGCTGCACCCGGGCGCGGGCCTCGTGCCGGACGTCCGACACCGTCGGGCGGCGCAGCCGCGGACCCCGGTGCGCGCGGGCCACCTCGGCGGCCTCGTCCATCCGGTAGCCGATCGGCAGCGACCGGGCCGGGGCGCGGCGTTCCAGCGCCCGCTCGATGGCCGGGGCCAGGCGCGCCGCCTTCTCCGCCTCGCGTTCTTCGCGGCCTTCGGTGAAGCGCGGCAGGACGGCCTTTCCGAACAGTTCGAGCGATTCGCAGATGTGCTCGTGTTTGTTCGGTCCGACTTGGAGGACGAAGCCGATCTGGTCCACTCCCACGTTCTCGTAGCGGCGGATCAGATCAGCGACCTGATCCGGCGTTCCGATCGCGCCGCGCAGTGATCCGACGTTCACGCGGAGTGCCTGCGCATTGGCGATGACCTGGTCCCGGTCGAATCCTTGGGACGCCCTGCGCTCTTCGAACGCCTCCCACACATCGGTACGCCCGGGGTCGTGCGGAGTGGTCCCGTAATAATGCGCCAGCGCGAATCCGAAGAAATGCGCGCCGTCGATACCGCGGTCGATCGCCGTCGCCTCGTCCTCGTGCAGCATCATGGGCAGGACGACGCAGACATTGGGGTTCACGGAGAAACCCGCCGGGACGCATTCGTCCGACTCGATGATGCGGTAGTACTCGTCCACCCACTTGGCGGCGTCCTCGGGTTCGACGAACGAGAACGAGAGCGCGCCGATGCCGTTCCGGGCGGCGAACTGGATGGTCTCGCGGCGCGAGCACGCCACCCACAGGGGCGGATGCGGCTTCTGGACGGGCTTGGGCACCACGTTGCGCGGCGGCATCCGCAGGTGCGGCGAGTTCCAGCCCGCGAACGGCTCCTCGACGAACATGCGCGTGACGGCGTCGATCGCGTCCTGCCACTGCGCCCGCTTCTCGCCGCGCCGGACCCCGAACCCGCCCAGCTCGGCGCTGGAGGACGACTCGCCCGTGCCGAACTCGACCCGCCCGCCCGACACCAGGTCGAGCGTCGCGATCCGCTCGGCGACGCGCGCCGGATGGTTGACGGCGGGCGGCAGCTGGACGATCCCGTGCCCGAGCCGGATCCGCTTCGTCCGCTGGGAGGCCGCCGCGAGGAACACCTCCGGCGCGGACGAGTGGCTGTACTCCTCAAGGAAGTGGTGTTCCACCTCCCAGACGATGTCGAACCCGGCCTGGTCCGCGATCTCGATCTGGTCGAGCGCGTCCTGGTAGAGGCGCAGCTCCTGCCCGTCGTCCCACGGCCGCGGAAGCTGGTGCTCGTAGAAGAGTGAGAACCTGATCTCCACCACCTCCACCGTCCTGACCAGGCACGACGGCCTGGCCGACATGGTCCGCCCACGGCCAGCGTCTCCCCCGGCGCCCCACCCGTCAACACCCGCACCCGAACAATTCAACCAAGCGCTCGCTTGACTAGCGTCGAGGGGAGACGAGACGCTGGCACGCGGAACCGGGAGGGCGCGATGGGGCCGCTGGATGGGTTGCGGGTGCTGGACCTCACCATGTGGCGGCCCGGCCCCTACGCGACGCGCCTGCTGGGGCAGCTCGGCGCGGACGTGATCAAGGTGGAGCCGCCCGGCGGGGAGCCCATGCGCGCGTTCCGGTCGCACTTCGACGTCCTGAACCAGGGCAAGCGGAGCATGGCACTGGATCTCAAGTCCGGGCAGGGCCTCGCCCGCTGCCTCGAACTGGCCCGCGAAGCCGAGGTGTTCGTCGAGGGCTTCCGCCCGGGAGTGGCGGACCGCCTCGGCGTGGGCCACGCGCGTCTGCGGGACGCCAACCCGGCGCTCGTGTACTGCTCGCTGTCCGGCTACGGAGCCGAGGGGCCGTTGGCGGACGTCCCCGGACATGACATCAACTACCGGGCGTACGCGGGCGCGCTGGGCCCGGACGCGGTGTCCCCCGCCGCCGACGAGCTGCCCGTCGCGGACATGGCGGCGGCGACGACGGCGGCGTGCGCG
>NZ_JBFAOF010000295.1:0-7633 GCF_040675125.1 Spirillospora sp. NPDC049652
GGACTCGGCGCGGCGAGCGCGGCGAACGCGGCGGCGGCCGCGGACGTGTCCGAGGCGTTCCGTCCCGCGCGCCTGACGTGGCACGCCTGCGGCGCCGACATCGTCAACGGCGCGAAGGCCTATGACCGGCTCGGACCGGTCGCGGTATCGAAGATCATCCAGTGCGCCGAGCTGAGCGTCCCGCTGGACTACGCCCGCCCGGGCGGCCGGCGGATCATCCTCCAGCTGACCCGGACCCCGCATCAGGGAAAGGGCAAGGCCAAGGGCGACCTCGTCGTCAACCCTGGAGGCCCGGGCGGCGAGGGCGCGCTGTTCGGCCCCGCCGTCTACGCCCTGAACTCCGCTCCGATGCAGGCGGCCTACAACGTCATCGGGTTCGACCCGCGCGGCATCGGCTACAGCAAACCCGCGCTGAGCTGCGACCGCGACTACGGGAACGCGCCCCGGCCGGCCTACGGCCACGGGGACGCCAAGTCCGAGGCGGCGTGGCTCAAGCGGTCGAAATCGTATGCGGACGCCTGCGCCCGAAAGTACGGCAAGGGCTCCCCGGTGAACCTGCTCGACCACATGAAGACCATCGACGCGGTTCGCGACATGAACACGATCCGGGCGGCCCTCGGGCACGAGAAGCTGGATTACTACGGCGGCTCCTACGGCACCTACCTCGGCGCTGTGTTCGCCACGGTGCTGCCCAAGCGCGTCGGCAAGATGGCCCTGGACGGCAACGTCGGCCCCAGCAACGTCTGGTACGGCGCACAGGCGCCCCAGAACGTCGCCTTCAACGAGAACATGGAGTATTACTTCGGCTGGCTGGCCCGGTACGACGACCGCTACCACCTGGGCAGGACGCAGGCGGCGGTCCGGAAGTTCTACTACGGCCTGGAGGCGAAGCTCGCCAAGACGCCCCTCGTGAAGGACGGTGTCGCAGTGGGTGCGGCCGAACTCGTGGACACCGTCCAGAACGCGGCCTACCAGCGCAGCCAGCGCACGTGGCACGGCCTCGCGGTCGGCCTGTCCGCCTACAAGTCCCGCGACCTGGACACCTTCCTCGACACCTTCGGCGCCAACACCACGGGCGGCACGGACGACAACGAGTTCGCCGCGTACCACGCCATCCAGTGCAGCGATGTGCAGTGGCCGGGGAACTGGGGGAGATGGCGTGCCGACGCGACCCGCATGGACCGGAAGGCGCCGTTCCTGACCTGGTTCAACACCTGGTACAACGCGCCCTGCATGTTCTGGAAGGCCAAGCCGGGCACGCCGGTCAAGGTCGGCAAGACGCGTGACCTGCCGAAGAACATCCTGCTGTTCCAGGCCACCAACGACGCGGCCACCCCGTACGCGGACGCGCTGGAGCTGCGGAAACTCCTGAAGGGGTCGCACCTGGTCGTCCAGGACGGTGACCGCACGCACTGCATCGTGCACCGGGGCGACCGGCGGCCGGGCGGCATCGACTCCTACTTCGACGCCTACTGGCTGCGGGACGAACTGCCGTCCAAGCCCATCGTCCACGTCTCCCAACTCGGCGACCCGACTCCGCCTCCCCAGCCCGCCAAGTAGCCAATTCCGCACGCGGTCGGAGGGCCCGGTCATCCCGGGCCCTTTTTCCGTGTTCTGTATCCCGCTGAGGAATCCCCCATTCGGGCGACTTGGCGTGGGTACGATGCGGACGATGGCCCGCCGAGCCGTGAGGTGCGCATGTCTGAATCGTCCCCGCCGGTTCCCGTCGGCGTTCCGACCGCCGCGCGCGTCTACGACGTGATGCTCGGCGGCAAGGACAATTACGCGGTGGACCGGGCCGTCGCCGAGGCCAGCCTCGCGATCATGCCGGAGCTGCGGGCGATCGCCCTGCACAACCGGGCCATGCTGCACCGGGTCGTCCGGTACCTCGCCGTGGACGAGGGGATCACGCAGTTCCTCGATCTGGGATCGGGGCTGCCGACCGTCCGCAACACGCACGAGGTCGCCCAGGAGGCCGCCCCGGGGGCCCGCGTGGTGTACGTCGACATCGACCCGATCGTGCTGGCGCAGGGCCGCCGGCTCCTGGCGGGCGACGCCGGCACCGCCGTGGTGACCGCCGACATCCGCGAGCCCGCCGAGCTGCTCGACCGGCCGGAGATCCGCGCGCTCATCGACTTCGAGCGGCCCGTCGGCGTCATCCTCGCGGGCATCCTGCACCACCTCGGCGACGAGGAGGAGCCGGGCCGGATCCTCCAGGTGCTGCGGGACGCGGTGCCCAGCGGCTCGTTCTTCTTCATCACCAACTTCACCCGGCTCGGCGACGCCCCCGAGTCCGTCGCGCTGGAGAAGCAGCTCCTGGAGCAGCTCGGCACGGGCCGGGTCCGCACCCCGGCCGAGCTGGCCGCCTTCTTCGACGGCCTCGACATCCTGCCGCCCGGTCTCGTCCCGCTGCCGCTCTGGCGTCCGGACGTGCCCGTCCTGGACGCCGGCACGGTGGACGTCCGCTTCATGACAGGCGGAGTCGCCCGCAAGCCCTGACTCCGCCAAGCCCGAGAGTCGTGGCGCTGCGGATTTCGACGCTCCGCAGCGCCACGAATCGTCAGGCCCTACTGAACCGCCCGCGTCAGAAGACCGGGGTGCCGTTGCGGACGAGCTTCCAGTTCACCGTGTGGAAGCCGGCGGGGTCGATGGTGCCGGACGCCGACGCGTAGGCGACGATCGCCTCCCGGATGGCGACCTGCGCGTTGTAGACCACGGGCGCGGTCCTGATGTGCGGGAAGCCGCCGCCGCCGGACTGGCGGTAGTTGTTCACCGCCACGACGAACTTCTGGTCCGGGGCGATCGGCGCGCCCCTGTGGCTCAGGCCGACGATCCGCGAACCGGCGTTCTTGGAGATGTCGACGGAGTAGTCGACGCCCGAGAACTGGTCGTAGTTGTAGTCGGGGCGGTTGGCCTCGTTGGTCCACGACGCCGGGTCGACCGGCGCGTCCGGCGCGGTCTTCTTGAAGTACTCCGCGGAGTACTCCAGGTAGTCCTTGATCTGGGCGCCGGTCAGGACGCTGCCGAGCAGGGTGTTGTCGTAGATGTAGAGGCCGGCGATGTCCCGGATGGTGACCTGCCCGGCGGGGAAGGTCGCGGCGCGGCTGAACGGCGCGGCGATCGACAGCACCGGCAGCGAGGCGTACTCGGTGCCGGCGATCGCCTCGGTGACCTTCGCCGTCTGGACGAGCTGCACGTAGTCGAGGATCGCGGTGTCCTTCCAGCAGGACTCGGCCGCCGACAGCGCCTGGGTGGAGGTCGCCACCTTCTGGTTGACGTAGCCGACGACGGCGTCGTGCTGCTTCTTGACCAGCCCCACGATCGCCGCGTCCTCCTGGACGGTGTTGGTGTTCACCGTCGTTGCGGACTTCCCGGTGACCGTCCAGCGGCCCTTCTCGTGGGTGAGGGTGAGGTCGAAGACCGACAGCCGCTCGCCCCAGCACTTGGGCTCGCTCATGACCACGCTCTGCCCGGTGGTCTTGTTCGTCACGTACCGGACGGGGATGTCCAGGTGGGCGTGGCCGAACAGGATCGCGTCGATGTCGGGGACCTGCTCGGCGACCATCGCCGAGGCGTTCTCCACCGGCAGGTCGGTGCCGTAGGACGACAGTCCGCTGTCCCCGGCGTGCGCGCTGACGATCACGACGTCCGCGCCCTGCGCGCGGATGACCGGCACCCAGCGCCTGGCGGTCTCGACCAGGTCGAGGAAGTCCAGCTTCCCGGACACGTTGGCCTTGTCCCAGATCGCGACGCCGGGGTTGGTGAGGCCGAGCAGCCCGACCTTGATCGGCGGGTGGCCCGGCACGTGCATCCGCTTGATGACGTACGGGTGGAAGGCCGGGCGCGCGGTGCCCGCGTGGACGGCGTTCGCGGCGAGCGCGGGCGCGTCCATCTGGCTGATCCACTTCTCCAGCAGCGGCAGCCCGTAGTTGAACTCGTGGTTCCCCAGCGCCACGGCGTCGTAGCCGATCGCGTTCATCACCCGCGCCATCGGGTGGACCTCGCCGGTCCTGGTGATCGGCTCGACCGTGGCGTAGTAGTAGCCGAGCGGGGTGCCCTGGATGGTGTCGCCGGCGTCGAACAGCAGGGTGCGGTCGCGTCCCCGCTCGGCGCGGATCCGGTTCACCAGGCTCGACACCCGGGCGAGGCCGACGACGTTCCCGGCGCTGTCGGCGTAGGCGGCGTCGGTGTAGTAGTCCCAGTTCACCGCGTGGCTGTGCAGGTCGGAGGTGCCCATCACGGTGATGGTGACCGACTTGTCCTTCCCGGGCGCGGCGGCCTGCGCCGATCCGGGCCAGCCCGCCAGCGCCAGCGCGCTCGCGGCGGTCAGCCCGCCGAGGACCTTCCTGCGGCTCACACCGGACGACCGCTCCGCGTCGTCGGGCACCCGGCACGAACACCAGCGCGGCGACGGACCGAACTCGTTCCCCGCATCAGCCATATCTTCACATTCCTTATCTTTCGGAGGGCAAGGCGACACGATAGCCGTCGAGGGTCCGCGGGAACCTGGCGGTATGCCGCAATCTTCGCCGCCCTCCGTTGGCACACCTTGTCTCCTCCGGAGCGGCGCGCGGACGGCCGTCCCGTGGGCGGTCCGGCTGGTCGCACCCGGTCGGCTCCAGGGCCGCGACCAGGACTTTCGCGAGGGCTGGGCCGTCCGCGCCGGGGACGCCTCGTCATCGACCCGGGGGCGTACACCCCGGACGCGGCGTCCACCACCCGGGAGACGCCTGTCACGTCCCACCCGCGCCGGTCGACACGCTGCTGCCCACCAGCGGGCCGTGGACCAAGGTCGGTGAGGCCGCGGACTATGTGAGAGAGATCGCTGACCGGGGTGCCCATGACGATCGTCCCGCCCGGCGACGCTGTCGCGGTGTGAGCCCTGCGCGCCCGGCCCGGCAGGAGAGGAGGGGGCGGCCTATATATAAGGAGGGCCTGAGGGGCGTCCGGCGGGCGGAGCCGGACGCGGCGGACAGGGGCTCGTGGCATCCCGCCGAGTCGAGTGTGTCGGTCGAACTGGGTTTCGAACGGGCGCCGGTCTGTGACAGCGTGACCGGGTGGACGTGTCCGGGACGTATCGGGAAGGCATCGACCGTGTCCCCTCCCTCCGGGGCGGTCGCGGCAGTGGGGAGGGCGCAGCCCCTCCGATCCTGCCGTGAGCCCCCGGGACGCGCTCTCGGGCCCAGTGTGCGCCGCGCGGAGGAGGGGAGCCGTCATCGCTGGTCAAGTGGCTGACAATCCGTCGATTCCCAAGTCATATCTACCTGTACGCTACCGAACGGTACGGTCCTCGGTGGTTGCAAGAAAACATAGGTTTTCGATAGGAGTTCGCTAGATGAGCGGTGGCGCAAGCGAGTCACATCTTCCGGAGCTGCTGCGCTCGGGACGGGGCGTGGTGCTTGATCGCTGGGTGGGACTGGTCCTCGACGGGGTCCGCGGCCGGATCACCGAACGGGAGCTGCGAGCGGAGCTGACCGAGCTGTACGGCCTGATCGAGCGGGCCATCGGCGAGAAGGACGAGGAGGCCGGCCGGGAGCTGCGGGCGGCGCTCGCGGAGATCTCCCGCAGCCGCGCCCGGCAGGGCTTCAGCCCGACCGAGACCGCCGTCAGCGTGTTCTCCCTCAAGCAGGCCCTCCTCGAACAGGTGAGCGGCACCGGCGACGTGCGGGCCTACGCCGAGTTCATCAAGTTCTCCTCCTGGGTCGACGACCTCGGCCTGGTGACCTTCGAGACCTACGCCGCCGCGCGCGAGCAGGTCATCGCCGACCAGATGGAGCAGCTGCTGGAGCTGTCCACGCCGGTCGTGAAGCTGTGGGACGGCATCCTCGGGGTGCCGCTGGTCGGCACGCTGGACTCGGCCCGCACCCAGGTCGTCATGGAGACGCTGCTGGAGCGCCTGGTAGAGACCGGCGCGCAGTTCGCGGTGATCGACATCACCGGCGTGCCGGCGGTGGACACCGAGGTCGCCCAGCACCTGCTGAAGACCGTGATGGCGGCCCGGCTGATGGGCACCGACTGCGTGATCTCCGGCGTCCGCCCGCAGATCGCCCAGACGATCGTGGCGCTCGGGATCGAGTTCGGCGACATCGCGACGAAGGCGACCCTCGCCGACGCCCTCGCCTACGCGATGGAGTCCAGCGGCGTCCACGTGAGCACGCGGACGGAGGTCTGATGGACCGCGTCCCGATTCTGAAGATCGGTGACGTCCTGCTGGTGTCGATCCAGATCGACCTGCAGGACCAGACCGTGCTCGCGCTCCAGGAGGACCTGGCCGAGCGCATCGTCAAGACCGGCGCCCGCGGTGTGATCATCGACATCACCGCGGTGGACATCGTCGACTCCTTCATCGGCCGGATGTTCGCCACCATCGCCTCGATGTCCAGGCTGATGGACGCCGAGACCGTCGTGGTCGGGATGCGTCCCGCGGTGGCGATCACCCTGGTGGAACTGGGCCTCTCCCTGGGAGGCGTCCGCACCGCGCTGGACCTGGAGAAGGGGATGCGGGTCCTCGGTGCGCCGTTGCCCGTCGTCAGGTCGGGCACGTCGTGACCGCTCAGGACGCCGAGCTTCCCATCGTCTCCAACGAGGACGTCGTGCGCGTGCGGCAGCTCGTGCGCGCCATCGCGGCGGAGGCGGGGATGTCGCTGGTGGACCAGACCAAGATCGTGACCGCGGCGAGCGAGCTGGCCCGCAACACCTTCGTGCACGGCGGCGGGGGCAGCGCGCGGGTCGAGTCCGTCGTCAACGCGCGGGGCCGCGGCGGCGTCCGGCTCACCGTCACCGACAACGGTCCGGGCATCCCGGACATGGACAAGGCGCTCACCGAAGGCTGGACGAGCGGAAGCGGCCTCGGACTGGGGCTTCCGGGCGCGCGCCGCCTGGCCGACGAGTTCAACGTGGAGACCGAGGTAGGGAAGGGCACCACGGTGACGGTGACCAAGTGGATCCGCTGAGCGGCACCGGTTGGACGACAAGCCAGCTCGTCGGTGACGCGGTCTGGATGAGGGTGGAGGACCAGAGCGCGGTCGCCGCGGCGCGGCGCCGCGCGACCGGGCTGGCCGAACGGCTCGGTTTCACGGGCGAGCCCATGGGACGGGTGCAGCTCGCGGTCACCGAGGCCGCCACCAACCTCGTCAAGCACGCGGAGCGGGGCGAGATGCTGCTGCGGCTGTCCCGCCAGGGTGACGACGCCGCCTTCGAGTTCGTCTGCTTCGACCGGGGACCCGGAGTCGCCGACGTCCCCGGCGCCCGGCTGGACGGCTACTCCACCACCGGCACGCTCGGCGTCGGGCTCGGCGCCATCGACCGGATCGCCGACCGCAGCGGCATGCACTCGGCCTCCGCGGCGGGCACCGTGCTGTTCGCCCGCTTCCTCCAGTCCGACGGCGGCGCGTCCGTCCCGGACCTTCCGTTCGCCGGGCTCACCCGTCCGATCGAGGGCGAGGAGGAGTGCGGCGACGCCTACGCCGCGCGGCTGCACGAGGGGACGGTCTACGCGATGCTGTGCGACGGCCTCGGCCACGGGCCGCTGGCGGCCCGCGCCCCCCCCGGCGCCCTCCAGGAGAAAGGGAGAGCGGCGGGGAGGGCAACGCGGTAGTGTGGTAGGGGTATTTATAGGGGGTGGCCGCGACAA
>NZ_JBFAOF010000296.1:0-7623 GCF_040675125.1 Spirillospora sp. NPDC049652
CGCGGACCAGCGTCGCGCCCGGCACAGCCGCCACCGCCTCCGCGAGGGCACGCCCGCGCGCGTGGAACGTCCACTGGTCGATGGACGACGCGACGTGGCCGAACCGGCGGTGGCCGAGCCCGGCCAGGTGGGCCACGATCACGCGCATCCCGGCCTGGACGTCGAACACGACGGTCGGGGCCTCGGCCGCCGGGTCCGAGTCGAGCATCACGACGGGCGTCCCGGCGAAGCCGCTCACCGCGTCCTCGGCCAGCGACGAGGACAGGATCCCGTCGATCGCCTCGTGCGGGGCGGCGAACGGGCTGTCGGCGGGGCCCGCGTCGTCCGGCCAGGGGTAGGCGACGATGCCGAACCCGTGCCGCGCGGCGACCCGCGCCGCGCCCTCGTAGACCGCGCCGAAGAACGGCGCGCTCAGCGTCGGGACGACCAGCATCACCGTCCGGGTGGAGCCGAGCCGGAGGCTGCGCGCGGCCAGGTTCGGCCGGTACCCGAGGCGCTCCGCCGCGTCCTGGACGGCCGCCGCGGTCGCCGGCGACACCCGGCCGGACCACTTCCCGCCGAGCACCAGCGAGACCGTGGACTGCGACACGCCGGCCGCCCTCGCCACGTCCCTGCTGGTCGGGCGGCTGTTCAAAGGGGACATCGGGCTCCGCCGGGCACACCTGGGGGCTCGCCCGGCGGCCCGGCGGCCCGGCGAGCGCGACATCGCTCCACGACCCCCGCCGGCCGCCACCGGCGCCGCCCGGGACCCGGGCGGCGCGCTCGCGCCGGTCGCGGTCATCGCGGGATCGGTCATCGCGGGATTGGTCAGCGGCAGCCTACGTGATACGTATGATGATGGCGCTAGTAATACGTATGACCCCAACCCTCGGAGTGTGATGCGCGGCTACGTGGAGTTCCTCCGCACCCCGCACGCGGCGCGGCTGCTCGGCGGAACCCTGCTCGGACGCCTGCCCAACGGCATGGCGATGCTCGCCGTCGTGCTGCACGTGCGCGCGTCGGGCGGCGGCTACCCGCTCGCCGGGACACTCGGCGCCGTGCTCGGGCTGGCCACGGCCGTCGGGCAGCCCGTCCTCGGCCGCGCCATGGACCGGTTCGGGCAGACCCCCGTGCTGCTGCCCGGCGCGCTCGCGTCGGCGGCCGGGTTCGCGCTGCTCGCGGCGTTCGGGGCCGACCCGCTCCCGCTGACCGTCCTCGCCGTGGTCATCGCCGGGTTCGCCACCCCGCCGCTGGAGGCCGGGCTGCGCGCGCTCTGGCCGTCCGTCCTGGACGGCCCGGACAAGGTGCACGCCGCCTACGCGCTCGACGCCGCCGCGCAGGAGATCCTCTTCACCGTCGGCCCGCTGCTGGTCGTGGCCGCCGCCGCGGTCAGCACCCCGGTCGCGCTGCTGCTCACCGGGGCCCTCGGCATCGCCGGGACGCTCGTGGTGGTCAGTTCCGGGCCGTCCCGGCGGTGGCGCGGCGAGCCGAGGGCGGGGGACTGGGCCGGTCCGCTGCGCTCTTCCGGCCTGCGCGTTCTGCTCTCCTCGCTGGGCATGGCGGGCATCGCGCTCGGCGTCTACGCGGTCGCCGTCGTCGCCTACGCCGAACGGCTCGACTCCGAAACCGCGTCCGGCATCCTGCTGGCCTCGATGTCGGCGGGCGCGCTCGCCGGCGGGCTCGTCTACGGCGCGCGGTCCTGGCCGGGCGAGCTGCACGTCCGGCTGCCCTGGCTGCTCCTGCTGCTCGCCGCCGGGTACGCGCCGCTCGCCTGGGCGCCCGGCCTGCCGGTGATGACCGTCCTGGCGTTCGTCAGCGGCGTGTTCCTCGCGCCCACCCTGGCCTGCTCGTTCTCCCTGGTGGACCGGCTGGCCCCGGCCGGGACGGTCACCGAGGCGTTCGCCTGGATCGTCGCGGCGATCGGCGCGGGCAGCGCGCTCGGCTCGTTCGTCGCCGGATACGGCGAGCACCTCGCGGGTGTGCCCGGCGCGTTCGCCGGAGCGGGCCTCGGCGGCCTGCTCGCCCTGGTGGCCTGCCTCGCGGGCCACCGCACCCTGCGTCCCGCGCCCGTGCGCGCGGACGCCCCGATCAGCGGCGCACCGGTCTCCTGACCCACCCACTCGAGACCGGTGCGCCGCCCTTTCCGAGGGTGGGTAGGATCGTCCCCATGAACGGGCGGGGGGTATATCGGGGGGCGGCGCTCACGCTGCTCCTGACCGCCCTGCTCTCCGGCCTGTTCCTGATGCACGGGATGTCCGCGAGCCCGTCCCCGATCCACTTCGCCGACCCCGTCCCGGTGACGGGTCCCGGCGCGGCCGCCCACCCCATGCCGGACGCCCCGTCCGGCATGGCGCAGCGGCCCACACCTGGGGCGGCGTCCGGCGCTGCGACCGGCCACATGCCGGACGCGACGCCCGCCCGCGTCCTCGCGGCCTTCCGCGACATGGGCCATGACATGGCCGGATGCCTCGGCGGGACGGTCTGCCTGGCGCTGCTGGTCTTCGGCGCCTTCGCCGTCGCCCTGGTCGCCCGGTCGGTGTCCCTGCTGCCCGCGCGACTTCCCACCGCGGCCCCCTGGACGCGTCGCCGCGGTCCGCCGCGGGCCCGTCCGCCCGATCTGCACCGGCTCTGCGTCCTGCGGCTGTAGAGGTCCCCGCGACCTCGGCGGCAGTACGGCCCTGCCGTGGACACGGCACGGCCGAAGGACATGGAGCACAGGGAGATCGACAGATGAAGAAGCAGCGGATCATGGCCGTCGGCATGGCGGTCCTTCTCGGCCTCGGCACCGCCGCCTGCGGCGGGGACGACAAGAAGGACGGCAAGATGTCCGGGCACGACGGCATGTCCATGCCGAGCTCGTCGGCGTCGGCGTCGGGATCGGTGTCACAGGGCGACCACAACGCCCAGGACGTGATGTTCGCGCAGATGATGATCCCGCACCACCGGCAGGCCGTGGACATGGCCAAGACCGTCCTCGCCAAGGGCGCCGACCCGAAGGTGAAGAACCTCGCGGACCGGATCGAGAAGGCGCAGGCCCCGGAGATCGAGAAGATGTCCGGCTGGCTGAAGGGCTGGGGCGAGTCCGTCCCCGGCGCGGGCGACGACTCCATGGCGGGCATGGGCCACGGCATGGACGGCATGATGACCGAGAAGCAGATGGCCGACTACAACAAGGCCACCGGCAAGGACCTCGACCGCAAGTTCCTCACCATGATGATCGAGCACCACAAGGGCGCGGTCACCATGGCGCAGCAGGAGCAGAAGAGCGGCAAGTCGGCCGAGGCCAAGGCCCTGGCGGACGCCATCATCAAGGCGCAGCAGGCCGAGATCACCGAGATGAACGGCCTGCTCAAGTCCTGACCCGCCCGCCGCGCCACCGGGCCCCGGGAAGCGGGGCCCGGCCCGGCGGTCAGATCCAGGAGTTGAACCAGATCCGGTCGTGCCACTCGCTGTAGGTGATCACCTGCGCGGACAGGATCGGATAGAAGTAGGCGAAGTTCGCCAGCACCACCAGCATGAACGCGCCCGCCCCGGCCGCGCCGAGCACCCGGCGCGGCCCCGGCGGGCGCTCGGGTCCGACCAGCAGGCCCAGCACCAGCACGATCGCGATGATCATGAACGGGACCATCGGGGTCGCGTAGAACAGGAACATCGTCCGGTCGTCGAACGCGGACGGGAACCAGGTCAGCCAGCCCGCCGTGAAGCCCAGCACGGCCGACCCCGCCCGCCAGTCGCGGGTCACCAGCCAGAGCAGCAGCGCCACGACCAGCGCCGCGATCGCGCCCCACCACAGCGCCGGGGTGCCGATGCCGAGGATCTCGCTGGAGCACTTCTTCGCCCCGCAGCCCGACGGCTCGGTGTAGTAGAACGCCACCGGCCGCCGCAGGATCGGCCAGTCCCACGGCCACGACTGGTACGGGTGGTGGTCGTGCAGGCCGTTGTGGAAGTTCAGCATCTCCCGGTGGTACTTCCACAGCTTCGGCATCGCCTCGAACGGCCGCCACAGCGGGTTCGACGAGGGCGTCCCGCGGTCCCAGCCGCCCGCGTTGAAGATCCAGCCGGACCAGGTGACCAGGTAGGTGACCAGCGCGACGCCGACGAGCTGGAAGAACGCGGGCACCGCGTCCAGCAGCAGCGCGCCGGGAAGCGGCTCGCGCACGCCCGCAGCGCGCCGGGCGCCGTAGTCCCAGCAGACGACCATCAGCCCGAACGCGGCGAGGTAGAAGACGCCCGTCCACTTGGTCGCGACGGCCATGCCGAGGCACGCCCCCGCGGCGAACCGCCAGCCGTGCAGGACCAACGGCCCGTACACCGAGGTGTCGCCGCCGTCGATCCGGTCGGCCAGGCGCCGCCGCGACCGGTCCCGGTCGACCACCAGGCAGCCGAACCCGGCCAGGACCCAGAACATCACGAACACGTCGAGCAGCGCGGCCCGGCCGGTCACGAACGACAGGCCGTCCAGCGCGAGCAGCAGGCCCGCCGCGCAGCCGAGCAGGTTCGAACCGGTCATCCGGCGGACGACCCGGGCCAGGATCAGCACCGCGAGGGTCCCGCACAGCGCGGGCATGAACCGCCAGCCGAACGGCGTCGCGCCGAACAGCTGCTCGCCGATGGCGATCATCCACTTGCCCGCCGGCGGGTGGACGACGAAGCTGCCGCCGTCCGACCAGATGTTCGCGTGCGGGTCGGCGATGAGCATCTTGTCGGCGTCCTTCACCGTCGTGTGCTCGTAGCCGAACTTCAGCAGCGACAGCGCGTCCTTGGCGTAGTAGGTCTCGTCGAAGACCACCGACTTGGGCGAGCCGAGCCGGTAGAACCGCAGGAACCCGGCCAGCGCCGTCACCAGCAGCGGACCCAGCCAGCCGGCCAGGGCGCTCCCGGGGATCGCCGGGGCGAGCCAGTCGCGCAGCCGCGGCGGGTACGCGGGCCGCGGAGCCGCTTCGGTCTCGGCGGGCGTCAGGTCCGTCATCGCCATTCGCCCATCGTAGGTGAGCGCCCGAGCCCAAACACGGACCTTCCGGGCCGCACACCGGCTTCACCCGCGCCGCGCACGCGGCTTCGGACCTCCCGCACCGCCCCCGGCCGTCGGCGCGCCGCCGCGCGGGCGGACGGGCGGACGGGCGGGCGGGGGCGGCGGCGCGCCGACGACCCGCGAGAATGGGGACATGAGCCGGTCGCGATGTCCTCCTCGGCGGTGCCCGAGTCCGGCGAGCCGGGCAGCTGCCACTCGCGCATCTGCTGCTCGTCGAGGACGAACGGGCTGAGCTTGTCCTGGACGAGGAGTTCGGCGCCCGTCCAGCGGTCGATCAGCACCGCCCGGTTCGGCGCCGGGTCGCCCCCGCCGAGCGGCCCGGTCCCGAGCATGAGCAGCCGGAGCGGCGAGTCCCGGCGGGCGGTGTCGCGCGCCGCCTCCTTCCACGCCTCCAGCAGCTCGTCCGACAGCGTCGCCTCGGGCAGCACCGCGATCCGCGCGCCCGCCTCGTCCAGCCGCCGCAGGATCGTCCGGATCCGCGCGCGGACCTGCGGTGAGACGGCCGGGGCCAGCCGGTAGACGGTGCGCCCGTCGCGCTCGTCGAACTCGATCCGCATCTCGTCGAAGGACTCCAGCATGGGCGCGCAGCCGACCGCGACCGGCTCGTCCGGGCAGAGGTGCGGGTCGTGGACGGCCGGGAGCCGGGTGTGCTCCAGCCCGTCCCAGAGGTCCGGCGGGACGCGGTGGACGCCGAAGAACTCGGGGAGCGCGCGCAGGCCGTCGGGGCGTCCGGGCATGGCGCAGCGGGGGAGCAGCGCGCCGCCCGCCGCGCCGGTGTCGAACCGCCCCTCGACCAGGTACCGGACGGTGATCCCGGTCAGCGCGGACGCGTCGTGGAAGGGCCCGTACGGGTTGGCGAGCGCGAGCGCGCCGTCCAGCGCGAGCAGCAGCGTGAACCGGCCGCGGTCGCCCTCCACCTCGACGATCCCGGCGGTCTCGGCGGGGTCCAGCCCGCCCTCGTCGGAGATCCGCTCGCGCAGGTCGTCCGCGGCGCGCCGGACGCGGTCGTCCTCGTACCAGAGGTTCGGCGGCCAGGCCCGGTGCAGCCGCTCGGGCAGCTCGTCGTACAGCCGGACGAACAGGTCCGCCGGGTCGGCCGGGTAGTCCGCGTCCTCGCGCGGGTGCTCCGCGAGCCGATCCGTCATCTCCGCCCTCCAGGGTCGCCGCCGCGTTCCGGGGTGTCCTTCGATGCTAGCTCCGCCGATCTACGGCTCTGACCTCCCGCGGCGTGCGCGGGACGGATCACTTGACTTTCACTTGGCATCGACGGACAGTGGAGAGAGACGACGAAGAACGCCGAGGAAGTCGATCCGGCGACGGACCCCGAACGGAACGAGGACCAACCGACATGGCGACCACCACCAGCGCGACCGACGCCTTCGGATCGAGCCGCGGACGGCTCGCCGAGGCCGAACGCCTGCTGGAGACCCTTGACCAGGCGGAGTCGATCGACGAGGGCCGGTTCAGCGCGCTCGGCATGCTCATCACCGACGCCTCGCTCTGCGCCGACGAACCGGCGCTGTCCGCCATCAAGGACGGTCTCCAGTGGCTCCACCGGACCCGTTACCTGGACGTCCCGGCCCTCGATCCCGACCAGCGCGAGCAGCGCGGCCGCCTCCTCGGCCTGATCGACGTCGCCGACTGGGCGCTGCGCCGGATGCCGTCCGGCCTGCAGCTCGGCCTGCGCCCCGGCGGCCACGCCGCCCGCTTCCTGGTCGCGGTCGCCGCCCGTCCCGGCCGCTCCAACCGCGAGCTGGCCGCCGAGCTCGGCACCGACGACACCGAGATCAGCCGGGTCGGCCGCCGGCTGCTCGCCGCGGGCGTGGTGTGGCGGCGCAAGGAGTGGCGCAGCAACCTGTGGGACATCACGCCCCGGGGCCGCGCCTACCTGTCGGAGATCGGCCTGCTGCCGTCCCCGGCCGACGGCGACGCCCCGGCCCCGTCGCCCGCGCCGTCCGGCCCGTCCCGGCGCGGCGTCGACCCCGACCCGGCCCCCGCGCACCGCCGCCGCCCCTGACCGCCGCCCGGCGGGGCCGTGCGAGAGGTCGCCGCACCCCGGTCGACGGGACGGCCGGCCTGGGCGGTTAGCCTTCGGGCCAGAGATCCCGGAGGAGGACGGCATGGGCCACGGCGACAGCACGCGCAGCGTCCGGGCGGGACGGCCCGCCCCCGAGCAGTGGACGCCCGAACTCCCCGGGCCGGCGTTCGCCGCGCACTTCCACCTGTCCGGCGAGGCCGCCGGCCCGTACACCTACGGGCGCGAGGCCAACCCCACGTGGACGCTGCTGGAGGAGGCGATCAGCGAGCTGGAGGGCGGCGGCACGACGACCGTGTTCTCCTCCGGGATGGCGGCCGTGTCCGCCGCGATGCTGTCGCTGGTCGCGTCGGGCGACACCGTCGTGATGCCGGACGACTGCTACCAGACGACCCGCGCGCTGCGGGACCGCCTGGAGTCCTACGGGGTCCGCGTCCGGATGGCCCCTACCGCGGACGACGCCCAGATCGCGCTGGTCGAGGGCGCACGCCTGGTCTGGCTGGAGACGCCGTCCAACCCGGGCCTGGACGTCTGCGACATCCGACGCGTCGCCGCCGCGGCGCACGCGGCGGGCGCG
>NZ_JBFAOF010000297.1:0-7584 GCF_040675125.1 Spirillospora sp. NPDC049652
CACGGCGGTGCGCCCGGCGGCGATCGCGGCGACGACCGCCTCCGGCGAGCCGTCCTCGGCGAGCACCCAGGTGGTCGGCTCGCCGAGCGTCTTGTGCTGGCCCGGGTCGTGGAAGTCGCTGCCGCCGAGCGCGACGGTGTCGTCCCGCCAGAGCGCGGCCCAGGCGAGCGGCGCGCCCCACGTCCGGTCCCACCAGGACGAATGCCACAGTTCGACGTGCCGGGTCCGCGCGTCCGGCGGGACGTCGTGCCGCCACGCGCAGTCCCCGGACAGCGGATGGTTGACCGACAGGACGCCGCCGCCGCCCGGGTCCCACTCGGCCGCCGGACGCCGGAAGTCGATCCAGCCGGTGTCGCCGAACACGTTGGCGTGCCCGTGGTCGGTCGTGACCTCCTGCCCCGGCACCAGGACGATCCCCGCGTGCTTGGAGACGCCGGGTAGCTCGGGATGGTGGCTGACGGTGTTGTGGTCGGTGACCGCGAGGAAGTCCAGGCCCTGCTTCACGGCGAGGCCGGCCAGCTCGGGCACGGTCAGCGTCCCGTCGCTGTGCACGGTGTGCGCGTGCAGGTCGCCCGCCATCCACCGCAGCCCGGACGGCTCGGGCAGCCCCTCCCGCCGCGCCGGACGGTCCGTCACGGCGGGCGGCGGCAGCGTCTCGGGACGGCCGGGCGCGCGGTCGTCCAGGGTGATCTCGACCGTGTACGGGACGCCGTCCGGCGGGATCCGGTGCAGCCGCAGCCACACCTGCCACTCCCCCGGCTCCGGTTCGCCCGGCAGGTAGCCGGGCGTCGCCCAGTCCGCCGCGACCGTGTAGGCGTCGCGCGCGCCGCCGGACCAGCCCCGGAACCCGCCCGGCCCGCCGCAGCCGAGGTCGATGACCCCGCCCGCGTGGCTCAGCCGGACGGTCAGCGCGGCCGTGCCCGGCGGCACCTCGAACGGCAGCTCGCGCATGGCCCGTTCGAGCCGGTCCTCCAGCGTCCAGACGCCCTCGAACCGGATCATGCCGCCGCCGCGACGTCGTTGGTCATGAGCTCTCCTCCGCGATAGAGCAGGGCCCGGCCGGGCCGCGGGCTCGCCCATCCCTCGTCCCCCGGCCGGGGCTCGGCGTCCTCCGGGACGACCACGTGGACGAGCACGCCGCCGCCGTCGGTCTCAAGGGTCACCAGTGAGCTGGTACCCAGGTTCT
This sequence comes from Spirillospora sp. NPDC049652, assembly GCF_040675125.1. Taxonomy (NCBI): domain Bacteria; kingdom Bacillati; phylum Actinomycetota; class Actinomycetes; order Streptosporangiales; family Thermomonosporaceae; genus Spirillospora; species Spirillospora sp. NPDC049652. Next base: position 1,187 of record NZ_JBFAOF010000297.1, read on the forward strand.
CCACCACCACGACACGGCCGTGGAACGCCCCGTCCACGGGAGCCGCCGAGAAGTCGAGGTACTCGGGCCGGACGCCGTACACGACCTGCTCGCCGTCCCCGACCCGGACCGGGGGCCGCAACCGCGCCCCGGCCGCCTCGACCAGCCCGTCCACGACCCGCGCCTCCACCAGGTTCATCGGCGTCGAGCCGATGAACGAGGCGACGAACAGGTTCGCCGGCCGCCGGAACACCTCGGCGGGCGTCCCGACCTGCCGGATCCGGCCCGCCTCCATGACCGCGATCCGGTCGGCCATCGCCAGCGCCTCCGCCTGGTCGTGCGTGACGAACAGCGTGGTCACGCCCAGCTCGTGCTGGAGCTTCTTGAGGAACGTGCGGGCCTCCAGGCGCAGCCGCGCGTCCAGGTTGGACAGCGGCTCGTCCAGCAGGAACACCGTCGGCCGCGCCGCCATCGCGCGGGCGAGGGCCACCCGCTGCTGCTGCCCGCCGCTCAGCTCCGCCGGACGGCGCTCCAGCAGCTCCGACAGCCCGAGCGACGCGGCGACGTCCGCCGCCGCCGCGTGCCGCTCCGCCTTCCCCGCCTTCTTGATCCGCAGCGGGTAGGCGATGTTGTCGGCGACGGTCATGTGCGGGAACAGCGCGTAGTCCTGGAACACCATGCCGACGTCGCGGCGGCCCGGCGGCAGCCGCGTCACGTCGCGGTCGCCGATCCGGACCGTCCCGGACGTGGCGGTCTCCAGCCCCGCGATCGTCCGCAGCAGCGTCGTCTTGCCGCACCCCGACGGCCCGAGCAGCGCGAAGAACGCGCCGTCCGGGACGGCCAGGTCCAGCCCGTCCACCGCCCGGACGCCGCCGGGGTAGTCCTTGGTCAGCGCGCTCAGCTCGACACCGGTCACCGCTTGATCCCTCCGTGGAACCGGAACCCGTACCGGCGGCTGACCAGCAGGTACATCACCACCACGGGCACCGAGTAGAGCAGCGAGAACGCCCCGATGAGGGCCAGGTCCGGCTGGCCGCCCTCGGTGTAGAAGGTGTACATGATCACCGAGGCGGGGGCCTTGTCCGGATCGCGCAGCAGCAGGAACGGCATCAGGAAGTCGCCCCACACCTGCGCGACCGTCCAGATCCCGACCATCGCCAGGCCCGGCCGGATCACCGGGACGACCACGTGCCGCAGCGTCTGCAGCGGCGAGGCCCCGAACACCCGCGCCGCCTCCTCGTAGGACGCGGGCGTCGCGTCGGTGAAGTCCTTGAGCAGGAAGATCGCCGTGGGCAGCAGCCCGCCGGACAGCACCAGCACCACGCCGAGATGCGAGTCGACCAGGTGCAGCTGGGTGGCCAGCAGGAAGATCGGCACCATCGCGGCCGTCCCGGTGATGATCGACGACAGCAGGAGCAGCAGGTAGAGCAGGACGTCCCGGCCGGGCAGCCGGACCCGGCTGAGCGCGTACGCGGCGAGCGCGGCGAGCACCACCACGACCGCCGCCGTGCCCGCCGCGAGGATCGCCGAGTTCCGCAGCGACCGCAGCGCGTACGGGTCGTCCAGCAGGATCCGGAAGTTCTCCAGCGTGAAGCTCGGCAGCGACACCTTGATCTTCGGGTCGGCGTTGAACGGCGCGCTGGCCAGCCAGAGCATCGGCAGCGCGAAGAACGCGAGCACGAGCGACACGAACGTGGACGCGGCGAGCCGCCGCAGCGCCGCCCTCATGCCCGCCTCCGCCGCAGCGCCCGCAGGTAGGCGAACGCGATGGCCAGGTTGACCAGCAGCATGACCAGGGAGATCGCCGCGCCGAAGCCGAGCCGTCCCTCGCCGAGCGCGGTCCGGTACACGTAGACCGACATGACCTCCGACCGGTTCTCCGGCCCGCCCGCGGTGATCAGGTAGGGGGTGAAGTCGTTGAACGTCCACAGGCTGACCAGCAGCAGGCTCGTCAGGACGTGCCCGCGGATCCTCGGCAGCACCGCGTCGCGCAGCGTCTGCCAGGTGGACGCGCCCGCCAGCTTCGCCGTCTCCAGATGGGACGGCGGAACGTTCCCGAGCGCGGCCGTGTAGAGCATCATCGAGAACGCCGTCCCGCGCCACACGTTGAACACGATGACGCTCGCCATCGGATGGTCCAGCAGCCAGGCGGTGCCGGGCGTGCCGAGCATCGCGTTCAGCGTCCCGCCGTCCCGGTCCAGCAGCGCCAGCCACAGGAAAGCGACGACCGAGCCGGGCAGGATCCAGGCGAGCAGCACCAGCGCCTCGACGGTGCGCCGCGCGGCCGCCGGACGCTCCCGCATCACCCACGCGACGGCGAACCCGAGCACGGTCTGCCCGAGCACCGCCGACCCGCCGACGAACTCCAGCGTCAGCCACAGCGAGTTGTGGAACCGCCCGTCGGCGAGCACGTCGGTGTAGTTGCGGACGCCCACGAAGTGCGGATGCGTCGCCGCGAGGCCGGTCAGCCGGTAGTCGGTGACGCCCAGGTACAGCGTCCACAGCGCCGGGAACACCAGGAAGACCAGGATGAGCACCAGCGCCGGGGCGACGAACGCGGCCGCGCGCCGCCGCCCCAGGCCGACGACGTCGGCGGCCTCCGCCCTCGCGGGCTCAGCCCGCGTTGACGCTGCCGGGACCACCGACGATCCCCTCCAGCTTCCTGGTGTACTGCCCGGCCGCGTCCTCGGGGCTGTGCCCGGCGACGATGCCCGCCGTCGCCTCCTGCAGCGCCGTCGACACCTGCGTGTACGCCGCGAGCCCCGGCCGGAACAGGGTGACCGGCAGCACCTTCTGCGCGACGAACGACAGGAACGGGTCGTTCCTCAGCGCCTCGGCGTTCACGTCGTTGCGCGAGGTGACCTCGGGGTTCCCGGCGATCCGCGCCTTCACCACGTCCGGCCGGTTCAGGTACGCCAGCAGGTCGAACGCCTGCTGCGGGTACTTGGTGTGCGGGTTGACCGCGGCGACCGACCCGCCGGACATGCTCACGAACGACCGTCCCCCGACGCCCTTGCCGGGCGCCGACGCCGGGATCAGCGCGTAGCCGACCGCCTGGTCGCGGTCGGGCATCCTGGCGATGCCGTCCTTGGGGTTCAGCACCGCCCGCCAGAGGTAGACGCCCTCCAGCAGGACGCCGATCTTGTTGTTCGCGAACTCCTCGAACGACTTGTCCCGGCCCTTGGCCTCCTCCTGCAGCTTCTTGTCCCCGAGCCCCTCCGGCCCGTAGAGCTGCCGGTAGAAGCCCAGGACCTGCTTCATCGCGGCCCCGCCGCCCGTCCACTTGCCGCCGGAGTAGATCTGCGCGCCCGCCCCCGCGAGCAGCGGCAGGACGCCCTGCGTCGTGGTCGCCTCGCCCATCGCCGTCCCGGCATTGATCTGCAGCGGCGTGACGCCGGGCAGCTTCTTCAGCGCCCGCCCGGCGGCGAGGATCTCGTCCCAGCTGCGGGGCTGCCAGTTCACCGGAAGCCCCGCCTGCGCGAACAGCTTCTTGTTGTAGAACAGCACGCGCCCGTCGGTGGACGGCGGGATTCCGTACCGCTTGCCCTGGAACGATCCCAATTGCTGGACCGAAGAACTGATCTGGCTCCAGCCGTCCCAGGAGTCGGCCCGCGCCCCCACCACGTCGGCGAGCGGCTTGACGTATCCGGCCTGCGCGAACTCGCCCACCCAGATCCCGTCCAGGCTGACGATGTCCGCCCCCGCCTTGGACTTCAGGTCGAGCGCGGTCTTGGTCTTGTAGGCGTCGTCGTCCACCCCGTAGCCGTGGTAGACGACCTTCACGCGCAGCCCCTTGGCCTTCTCGGCGGCCACGAACCCGGGGATGACGGTCTTGGTGATCCAGGACGCCTCGGCGTCGTTCTTGCCGCCGACGATGGCGTTGCGGGCGATCGTGAGGGTGAACGTCTTGGCCTTGGCGTTGCGCTGCGGGTCGGTCGAGGACGAACCGCCCCCGCAGGATGAGACGGCCGCGCCCACCAGGAGAAAGGCGAGCGCGGCCGTGAGCCGTGGGTCGGGTCGGGAGCTCGTGAACCGTCCGGAGATGTGCACGGTGACCTCCAACAGGCGTCACCGCTAACGTGACTGATGAGACGCGGGACGTAAAGGCCCTAAAAGATCTCCAGTCCGCCCGGGCGCCCGGTCAGGGGTCGACCAGCTCCGCGGAGCGGGCCGCGAAGACCTCCATCGCCTTCAGCGTGATCGGCCCCGGCGCGGCCGGCAGCACCGTGCCGTCCACCTTCCGGATCGGTTGCACGTTCCTGGTCGTGGACGCGAGGAACGCCTCCTCCGCCCGGTACAGCTCCGACAGCGGGACGTCGCGCTCGACGCCGCCGCACCACTCCAGCACCAGGGCGCGCGTCACGCCCGCCAGGCAGCCCGCCTCCAGCGTCGGCGTGACGAGCTCACCGTCCAGGACGAGGAAGACGTTGGTGCCGGTGCCCTCGCACAGGTTCCCGGCGAGATTCCCGAAGATCGCCTCGCCGCCGCCGCGCTCCCTGGCGTAGGCGAGCGACAGGGCGTTCTCGGCATAGGACGTCGTCTTCAGCCCCGACAGCGCGCCGCGCTCGTTGCGCGCCCACGGCACCACGACCACGTCGGCGGTCTCGGGGAACGGGTTCTGCTCAGCCACGATGACCGTGGTGGTCGTCCCGTCCTTGCCGCGCTCGGAGCCGAGCGGCCCCGGGCCGGAGGTGTAGGTGATCCGGATCCGGGCGAGCGGCCACTCCGGGGCGGTCGCGAGGGCCTCCCGGACGCCGCCGGCGAGCGCCGCCTCGTCCGGCGCGGGCAGCCCGAGCCCGGCCGCCGAGCGGGCCAGCCGCCTCAGGTGCCGGGTCAGCGCGAACGGCTCGCCGTCCACGGCCTTGACCGTCTCGAACACGCCGTCGCCGACCAGAACGCCGTGGTCGAAGACCGACACGACCGCCTCGTCGGGATCCAGCAGGGCCCCGTTGACCCACACCTTCGCCCGCTCACCGCTCACCGGATGCCACCTCCAGAAGCCGAGCCGCCTTCAGCTCGGTCTCGTTCCATTCTCCCAGCGCGTCGGACCCCCAGGTGATCCCGGCCCCGGTCCCGAACCGCAGGAACCCGTCCTCGGCCCAGAACGTCCGGATGCCGACCGCGAGCGCGCCGCGCCGCCGGTCCGCGTCCACCCAGCCGACCGCGCCGCAGTACGGTCCGCGCGGCACCGGCTCCAGCGCCTCCAGCAGCGCCAGCGCGCTCGCCTTCGGCGCGCCGGTCACCGATCCCGGCGGGAACGTCGCCTCGATCAGCTCCGGCCATCCCGCCCCTGGCTCCAGCTCCGCCCGGACGGTCGAGACCAGATGCACCAGCCCCGGATACTCCTCCGCCGCCAGCAGCTCCGGCACCGTCACCGACCCGACCGCCGCGACCCGCCCGAGGTCGTTGCGGACGAGGTCGACGATCATCACGTTCTCGGCCCGGTCCTTGGGCAGCAGGTCCGCCTCGGTCCGCCCGGTGCCCTTGATCGGCTTGGACGTCACGACCCGTCCCGCCCGCTCCAGGTACAGCTCGGGCGACGCCGACGCCACCGCCATCCCCGGCAGCCGCACCGTCATCGCGTACCGCCCCGGATTCCCCTTGGCCAGCCGCGCGCCGAGGCCCGCGATGTCGGCTCCGTCCGGCAGCGGCGCCGCCAGGACCCGGCACAGGTTCGCCTGGTAGACCACGCCGTCGGCGATCGCCGCGCGGATCCGCTCGACGCCCCGCATGTACTCGCCCCGGTCCAGCGACGAACGCCACTCCCCCGGCGGGCGCCAGGGGCCGTCGGGGTGCGGCGCGGGCCGGACGTCCTCGAACCGCGCGCAGGTGATCTTGCCCTCGTAGCTCACGACGACCGCCCACCAGCCACGCGAGTCCAGCGCCGCCGGATCGCTGGTCACCTCGGCCAGTCCGGTCGCGAGCATCCCACCGACATGCGCGAACATGGCCCCAGTCTGCCGCGCCGGCGCGACCGCCTCGGCCACCGCCCGCCCGCTGCCTCCCGGCTCGGGCCTAACGATCAGCCAGGACGCAGCCGAACGAGTCGGCGAGGCCCGTGCGGCCGGCCTCGGTGACGATCAGCGCCCGGCGCTCGCTCCCCCGCTCGAACCAGCCGAGGCCGATCATCCGCGTGGTCAGGGCCGCGCCGAGCGCGCCGTTCAGGTGCGGGCGGCGTTCGGTCCAGTCCAGGCAGGCCCCCGCGAACCGCCGCTTCGTCCCCCGCAGCGCGGCGACGTCGAGCCCGATCTCCTCGAGCCGGTGGTCGCCCTTCTCCGTCGTCTCATACGGGACGCCCGTCCCGACCGGACGGCCGCCGTCCGGCTCGATCATCCCGCCGTCCAGCAGGGCCGCGAACAGCGCCACCCCGGCCTCCCCGGCCAGGCGGCTGCACACGGCCCGCACGTGCTACGACCACC
>NZ_JBFAOF010000298.1:0-7561 GCF_040675125.1 Spirillospora sp. NPDC049652
GCCGGCTCGCGCGATCACACACCGGACTGCCCGATCAGCGCTCCCACCCCGAACGTGATCGCCGCGGCGGCCCCGCCGAACACGAGCTGGCGCAGCCCGCTGAACCACCACGACCGCGTCGTGACCCGGGCCACCAGCGCGCCCGCGCAGAACAACCCGAGCGCCGCCACGATCGCCGCCGGCCACAGGTTCTGCGCGCCCAGCAGGTACGGCAGCACCGGCAGGACGGCCCCGATCGCGAACGACACGAACGACGACCCGGCCGCCACCAGCGGGGACGGCAGGTCCCCCGGCGCGACGCCCAGCTCCTCGCGGGCGTGCACCTCCAGGGCGTCCTCGGGGTTGCGCGACAGCTGCCGGGCGACCTCGGCGGCCGTCGCCGGGTCCACGCCGCGCTTCTCGTAGAGGGCCGCGAGCTCGCGCTCCTCGGCCGCCGGATGCCGGGCCAGCTCCAGCCGCTCGATCTCGATCTCGGCCAGCGCCAGCTCCGACTGGGACGCGACCGAGATGTACTCCCCGGCCGCCATCGAGAACGCCCCGGCGGCCAGCCCGGCCAGCCCGGCGAGCAGCACCACGTCCTGGGACGCGCTGCCGCCCGCCACCCCGGCGATCAGCGCGAAGTTCGACACCAGGCCGTCCATCGCGCCGAACACCGCGGGCCGCAGCCAGCCGCCCGTCACGTCCCGGTGCTGGTGGTGATGCTCGGCGAGCATCTCCGGCTCCTCCGCGGTCAGTCCCCCCATGCGGCTTCTTTCCTTACTTCGCGTCCCGGACGGGCTCGCCCTTGCCCGCGCCGGTGTCGGTCTCGTCTTCGTGCTCGGCCTCGGCCTTCGGGGCGGTCTTGTCCTGCGCCGCGGGCTCGGGCTCGGGGTCCTCGGCGCCCTCGCGCACGGCCTCCGGCTCGGTGGCGGGCTCGGTGGCGGGCTCCGGCTCGGTCTTGGCGACCGGCTCGTCAACGGCCTCCGGCTCGTCCTCGGGCTCGGGCTCGGGCTCGGGGGCGGACTTGGCCGCGGAGTCGCCCGCGTCCTCGGTCACCGCTTCGTGAGCGGGGCCGGGCTCGTCCTCGGCGGCGCTCTCAGGCGTCTCCTCGAAGCTCTTCGCCTCGGCCTTCGGCGCCTCCACGACGGTCGGCTCCGGCTCGTCCTCGGAGGGCTTCTCAGCGGCCTCCGGCGCGGCGGCCGCGGCCCTGTCGTCCTTGGACTCGGACACGGTCTCCGGAACGGTCGCAGGGGCGTCCTCGGCCGTGCCGGAGGCGGTCTCGGGCACATCCTCGGAGGGGGCCCCGGCGGGCTCGTCCTGGACGGCGGGCGCCGGCGCGCCGACGGCCTCCGGGCCGGTCTTGCCGCGGGCCCAGTACAGGTAGCCGACCGCGCCGAGGAAGACGATGATCGCGGTCCAGTCGTTCAGCCGCAGCCCGGCGACGTGGTGGGCGTCGTCGATCCGCAGCGCCTCCACCCAGAAGCGGCCGATGGTGTAGGCGGCGATGTACAGCGCGAAGGTGCGTCCGTGGGTGAGCTTGTAGCGGCGTCCGGCCCACAGGACCAGGACGCCCACGCCGACGCACCACAGCGACTCGTACAGGAAGGTCGGGTGGTAGGTGGCGACGTCGGCGTACTTCGGGTCGAGGGTTCCGTCGGCGGTGCGCGGACGGTGCGCCGGGTCGATCTTCAGGGCCCAGAAGGTGTGCAGCGGGCGCCCGTAGAGCTCCTGGTTCCACCAGTTGCCCCAGCGGCCGATCGCCTGGGCGAACGCGATGCCGGGCGCGATGGCGTCGCCGAGCGCGAGCACCGAGATGCCCCGGCGGCGGCAGCCGATCACCGCGCCGACGGCGCCGAGCACGACCGCGCCCCAGATGCCGAGGCCGCCCTCCCAGATCTTCAGCGCGTTGACCGGGTCCTTGCCGTCCCCGAAGTAGCGCTGGTAGTCGGTGACCACGTGGTACAGGCGCCCGCCGACCAGGCCGAACGGGACGGCCCAGACGGCCACGTCGATCACCGTTCCGGGCTGGCCGCCCTTGGCCGCCCAGCGGCGTTCGCCGAGCCATACCGCCACGACGATGCCAAGGATGATCATCAGGGCGTAGGCGCGGATCGGGATCGGCCCGAGGTGCCAGACGCCCTGGGAGGGACTCGGAAGGAAAGCCACCGGCTGCATGAGCGTTGACGTTACCGCGTCCAGGGGGTAGGGGGGCGCACGTCCCACGCCGGAACACCCGATCGCCGGGTCTTCCGGACGGAACGGAACCCGGGCGGCGGGAGGACCGTCCGTCCCGCCGCCGTCCCGCCGCCTTCCCGAAGGCCTCGGAGCGGCCGCTCGGGGGCCTCGGGGACCGCCTGCCGACCGCCGTTCCGCCGGGCCCCGCGCCACCCGCCCGGCTACCGGCCCGCGGCCTGCTCGACGGCCTTGGTCAGGTCCTGCTTGCTGTTGACGGTGAGTTTCCTGCCGTCGAGGAACAACGTCGGCGTGCCCTGGACCTGCCGGGTCTCCAGGGCGTACTTGGTCATCTCGGCGACCTGCGCCTTCTTCTGCATGTCGCGGACGCACCGCTCGAAGTTCGGGTCCGTGACGCCCAGCTGCCGCCCCCACTTCACCAGGTCGTCCGGGGCGAAACCGTTCTTGCCCTCCTCGGGCTGCGCCTTGTAGAGGGTGTCGTGGTACGAGAGCCACTTGTCCGCGGGGACGCACAGCGCCGCGTTCGCGCCGCGCTCGGAGTTCCCGCTCAGCGGCTCCTGCTGGAACAGGTGGAACGGCCGGTAGACGAGCCGCATCCTCCCCTCCGCGGCGAGCTGCCGCATCGTCCCGCCGAGGGCCGCCTCCATCGCCTTGCACCCGGGGCACTGGAAGTCCTCGAACACCTCCAGGACCGGCTTGGAGACGCCCGCCTTCGCCATCGTGACGGAGCCGTCCGGGTTCCGCGCGACCGGCGCGGACGGCCCGCCGTACGGCGTGGCCGCCACCCCGCCGCCGCCCTTCCCGCCCCGGTTGGCGACCAGCGTCACCACGACGGCGATCACCACCGCCGCGACCACGACGCCCGCCACGATCAGCAGCAGCCGGTTGCGGCGCTCCCGGGCGGCCCGCGCCGCCCGCTCCGCCGCCATCCGTTCGCGCGCCGTGCGCGTCCTGTCGGCCTTGCTCATCGATCCCCCGATCGGCTCGCCTTGCGCTGACGCTTGCAGAGCGTAGTGGGGGAACGGTCACCGACAGTGACAGGCGCGGGTCATCGGGGGAGAAAGACAACCGGCCGGTCGCGCCCCGCACGCGGACTGCGTGCGGGTGCGACCGGCCGGTGGCGCGACGCGGCGCCGTTCCGCCGCGCCCCGACGGGTGGGCGGGCGGACGGCGTGGAGCGGATCAGACGCCGGTGAGGGCCTTCTGGAGCGCGTTCGGGTCGAACATCGCGTTCTGGTCGAGCGGCTTGCCGTTGACGAGCACCGACGGGGTGCCGGCCTTGCCGCCGTACTTGGCCTGGAGCGTCTTCAGGCCGTCGTCGTTGTTCTTCTTGACCTGCGAAGAGTACTTCTGGTCCGACACGCACTTGGCGTAGTCGCCGGCCGCGCCCGCCGCGGTGCCGAACTTCTTCAGCACGTCGACGGTGAGCGCCTTCCGCTCGTCCGGCTGGTTCTGGTAGGCCACGTCGTGGAACTGCAGGAACTTACCCGCGTCAGCGGCGCACCAGCCCGCGACGGCCGCGCGCGGCGAGCCCTCGGGGTTGACGAAGGACAGGATGTGGTAGTTGACCGTGATCTTGCCCTCGGCGGCGAGCTGCTTCACGGTGTCACCGCTGGCCTTCTCGAACTCCTTGCAGATCGGGCACTGGAAGTCCTCGTAGAGGTCGACCGTGGGGCCCTTCACGCCGGGCTTGCCCATCACGATGGTGCCGTCCGCGGTGACCTTGACCGGGGCGGTCGCGCCCTTGTAGAAGTTCGCGCTGACGTCCTTGCCGTCCCCGCCGGACTTGTCGGAGTTCATGGCGACGACGGTGACCACGACGGCCACGGCCACCACGACGACGGCGCCCAGCACCGCGTAGAGCAGCCGGAACTGCTTCTGCCGCGCCTGCTGACGCCTGCGCTCCTCGGCCAGGCGTTCCCGGGCCGACCGCTCCCGTGCGGCCTTGCTCATTGGTGCTCCTATGGGTGGAGGTGCTGCTCTTCGGGGCTGATCAGGGGGCTAGTCGGTCTGGCCGAGCCGCCGGAACTCGTCGGCCAGGACGAGGATGAAGAGCAGGATAGTGATGATGTGGACCCCGGTGCACCACAGGCAGATCTTGTCCAGCACGGCCAGCTCGACCGTCACCAGGTAGACCACGAACAGCACGCCGAGCGCGGCGGAGGCCAGCCGGCCCCAGCGCAGCAGCGGCGCGGCGTTGTTCAGCGCCCACGGCGTGATCAGGACGGCGAAGCCCACGAAGAACAGCAGGCCGAGCAGCGGCAGCGGGACGCCGAGCAGCTTGGAGTACTTGCTCGTCGTCACCGCGTGGCAGTCGATCGTGGCGTTGGCCGAGCAGACCAGCGCCTTCTTGTCGTAGTGCGAGTAGGTCAGGTAGATCGAGATGGCGAGCCCGGCCACGGTGAGCGGCCAGGCCAGCGCCGGAAACCAGCGGCCGCCCGCCGCACGTGCCGGCTTCGCGCCCGCCGGCGCCGCTGTCTCTTGCGTCATCGGTTGATCCTTCCACGACCGCCCGTCCAGGCCCGCCCGTCGCGCCGGGTCCGCGGCGGGCGACACCACACCATACGGGACGGCGACCTGACTCATCAGCACCAACCGACGGGGCGTCGGAGGGAGTTCCCGAACTCGCCGGCGACTTTCCCCGGTCGTCCCGCGATGCCCCTCGGGCGGCCCGCCGTTCCGGCGCCGGGACCCGGCGCGCTCACCCTGATGACAGCCCTGTCCCCGCTCGCCGCGACGGCGGAGCGGGGACAGGGGCCGGACGCTTCACCGACCGTCCCGGGCAGGCTTCCGGCCGCCCGGGATCGGTCCGCCCCGCGCCCGTGGACGGGCGGGAGCGCGGGGGTCAGAGCTCGCGGCGGACGCCCCGGGCCAGATCGGCGGTGAGGGCCCGGACGGCGGCGAGGCCGGCGGCGGCGTCGGGCGCGTCCAGCAGGCGGCGGATGAACGCCGAGCCGACGATCACCCCGTCCGCGAACCCGGCGACCTCGGCGGCCTGCGCGCCGTCGCTGACGCCGAGGCCGAGGCCGACCGGCAGGTCCAGGCCCTGCCTGGCGACGGCGGCGCGGGTCCGCTCGACCAGCCGCGGCGCGCCGGTGTCCACGGCGGTGCGGGCGCCGGTCACGCCCATCAGGGACGCGGCGTACACGAACCCGCGGGAGACCGAGGTGATCTTCTCGATCCGCTCGTCGGTGGAGCTGAGCGCGACCAGGAACACCCGGTCCAGGTCGTGGGCCTCGGCGGCGGCCAGCCAGTCCCCGCCCTCCTCGGGCGTGAGGTCCGGGGTGATCAGGCCCGCGCCGCCCGCCGACCTCAGGTCCCGGGCGAACGCGTCCACGCCGTACCGGTCCACGGGGTTCCAGTAGGTCATGACCAGCGTCGGGACGCCGGTCTCGGCGACGGCCTCGACGGTGCGGAACACGTCCGCGACGCGCGCGCCGCCGACCAGGGCGCGGTGGACGGCGTCCTGGATGGTCGGGCCGTCCATCATCGGGTCGGTGTAGGGCAGGCCGATCTCGATGACGTCGCAGCCCGCGTCGACCATCGTCCGGGCGGCCTCGATCGCGCCGTCCACGGAGGGGAAGCCGGCGGGCAGGTAGCCGACGAGCGCGGCGCGGCCCTCGGCCGCGGCCTTGTCGTAGGCGGTCTTGACGCTGCTCACTTCGCGTCGTCCCCTTCGGGCATCAGGCCGAAGAACCCGGCGGCCGTGTGCATGTCCTTGTCGCCGCGCCCGGACAGGCAGACCACGATCACGGCGTCCGGGCCGAGCTCGCGGCCGACCTTGACCGCGCCCGCCAGCGCGTGCGCGGACTCGATCGCCGGGATGATCCCCTCGGTGCGGCAGAGCAGCGAGAACGCGTCCATCGCCTCGGCGTCGGTGATCTCCCGGTACTCGGCGCGGCCGCTGTCGTGCAGCCACGAGTGCTCGGGGCCGACGCCGGGGTAGTCCAGCCCGGCGGAGATCGAGTGCGTCTCCATGGTCTGGCCGTCGCCGTCCTGCAGCAGGTAGGTGCGCATGCCGTGGATCACGCCGAGGGAGCCGCCGACCAGCGTGGCGGCGTGCTTGCCGGACGCGACGCCGTCGCCGCCCGCCTCGAACCCGAACAGCCGCACGCCCTCGTCCGGGACGAACGCGTGGAACATGCCGATCGCGTTGGACCCGCCGCCGACGCACGCGACGACCGCGTCCGGAAGCCTCCCGGTGAGGTCGAGGCACTGCTGCCGGGCCTCGACGCCGATGATCCGCTGGAAGTCGCGGACCATCATCGGGAACGGGTGCGGCCCCATGACCGACCCGATGACGTAGTGCGTGGTGTCGACGGACGCGACCCAGTCGCGGAACGCCTCGTTGCAGGCGTCCTTGAGGGTGCGGCTGCCGGTCCGCACCGGGACGACCTCGGCGCCCAGCATCCGCATGCGCGCCACGTTGAGGGCCTGCCGCTCGGTGTCGACCTCGCCCATGTAGACGGTGCAGTCGAGGCCGAGCAGCGCGGCCGCGGTGGCCGTGGCCACGCCGTGCTGGCCCGCGCCGGTCTCGGCGATGACCCGCTTCTTGCCCATGCGGCGGGTCAGCAGCGCCTGGCCGAGCACGTTGTTGATCTTGTGGGAACCGGTGTGGTTGAGGTCCTCGCGCTTGAGCAGGACGCGGGCTCCCCCGGCGTGCTCGGCGAACCGCCGGGCCTCGGTCAGCAGGCTGGGCCGGCCCGCGTAGTTCTCGAGCAGGTCGTCCAGCTCGGCGAGGAACTCCGGGTCGGACTTGGCGGCCTCGAACTCGGCGGTCAGCTCGTCCAGGGCGGCCATGAGGGCCTCGGGGGCGAACCGCCCGCCGAAGGCGCCGAAGTGGCCGGCCGGGTCCGGGACCGGCGATCCGGATGCCAGGGACGTCCGGGAGGAGAAGGCGGGAACGCCGGAAGCGCCGCGCGCGGCGTCGGTGGTCATGGGTTGTTCTCGTCTCTGCGTGAGAGGGCTCGTCGGGTCAGTGAGATGCCGGACGAGCGCGCCATCGTTCGCGCAGGGGTTCAGCGAGCATGTCCGTACCCTACCGCCAACCGTCCGGGCGCACCGTCGTCCGGGGGCACCCGCCGTCGTGACCGGACATCCGGGGTGTCAGCGCTGCCCATCCGGGGTGTCGGCGCTGCCCTTCCGGGGTGCGAGCGCGGGACATCCAAGTGCCGCCGCAGGACGGCGGGGGTGCGGGCGGGGACGTCCAGGTGCGGGCGTGGGACGTCCAGGTGCCGGGGCGCGGGGTCTGGAATGCGGACGCCCGGTCTCCTCGGGAGACCGGGCGGCGGGAGGTGGGAGGAGGCGGCCGGGCCGCCTCGGCGGGTGGGTCAGCCGCCCTGGCGGAGGGCGGGGTGGGCGCCGGCGGCGACGAGGTCGGCGACGGCCG
>NZ_JBFAOF010000299.1:0-7557 GCF_040675125.1 Spirillospora sp. NPDC049652
GCCGCCGGCCGGAGGAGGGCGGCCGTCTCCCGCCACCGCCGCTCCCATTCCGCGACGTCCCCGCCGCAGGCCACGACGTAGGCGCGGGTGATCTCCCAGCTCGGGAAGCGGCGGCCCGCCGCGGCCTCGGCGAGCGTGGTGAAGCCGTAGTAGGACCGCTTGGACATGGTCCGGTAGCTGGGTGTGCCGACGCTCGCCCGCAGTTCCCGCAGCGCGACGGCGAACGCCGCGACGGGACCCGACCCGGGATCGAGCGGGTTCTCCGGACGCGGCATCAGCGCGACGGGGGCCGCAGCAGCACCGCCGACGCGGCCACGGCCAGCGCCCACCACGGATCGACGCCCCGCAGGATCAGGACGACCAGCAGCACCACCACGGGCGCGGCCCAGATCTCACGCACGGCGGGACGGACGACGCACAACGCGAACGCAGATGAATCAGACACGGATGCTCTCACTTGTTCGATGGCTCGGGCGGGGAAGCGAGCGAGCGCGGACCCTCCGGTCCCGCGCGGTTGCCGCCGCGCAGGACGGTCCGCGCCCTACTCGCGTTTTCATCGTGGCGGACGCCTCCCGCATCCGGAAGCGATCTCGGACGATTCGTTGTTCGGAGTACGGACGGCCGCCGGGGCGCAGATCACGGTCCGCCGGCGAGGTCAAGGGAATGTTGTTCGAGCTTCCCGTGCGGAATCGGGCACTTGCTCATGCAGAGGCACGAACAGCGCCGCCCGAGGAAACCTCGAACAATGAGCGCTTCCGGCCGCCGTGGTGTTTTCGCTGGTCAGGGCCTCGTCGTCGCGGAGCTCTGCGGAGGTGGCCGTCGAGGCGCCCCCACGGGCGCCGAACAACTCGGCCGGACGCTTACCTTGTGGGGGTCGATGGCTCCACGTCTGATGGCTCGGGCGGGGCACCGCGATCGGAAGGGCCTCCCGTTGCCGCGGGAGGCCCTTCGTATTACGTGAGCATCGCCGCGCGTATCACCGCGTGCAAGGCCGCGCGGATCGCCGCGCGTCCTGCCGCTCCCGGCCCGCCCGCCGTGAGGATCCGGCCCGGTGCGGGGTTCCGTAAATGATCTTGAGGTTGTAGCGTCGGCTGCGCTTTTCGACGCCTCCCGGACACGCCCCCGGACCAAGTGCGGTGTGTCCGTGAAGACGCCCCATCCAGGATGAGGGAGGAACCGTTGAAACGACGTTCCACGTCGATGATCGCCGCAGCGGCCGCCGTGATCGCGTGCGCCGTCGCGGCCCAGCCCGCCTCCGCGGACGGCCGTGACCCGGCCGCCGTGGTTCCGGTCTCGGGCACCAGCGCGCTTCCGGCCGGGTGCGGACTGCCCGCCGGGGACGGCTACGTGGCGAACCCGAACACCGAGGTCCAGCCCATGGTGGCGCGCGACCCGAACCGGCCGTGGCATCTCGTCTCGGTCTACCAGCAGGACCGGTGGAACCGGTACGGCAGTGACGGCGCCGTGGCGGCCGTGTCCAACGACTACGGCGCGACCTGGCATCCCTCGGCGACGCAGCCCGCGTTCTCCCGGTGCAACGGCGGCACCGACGCCAACGGCGGGAACTACGACGTCACGACGGACCACTGGGTCACGGTGACGCCGTCCGGGACGGCGGTCGCCGCGTCGTTCTCCCTGTCGCGCACCGGCGAGACGACGGCGATCCTGGTCTCGCGGTCCGGTGACGGCGGCGAGCACTGGGACGCCCCGACGACCCTGGCGCGCGACACCGACCCGGAGTTCTTCAACGACCGACCGGCGGTCACCGCCGACCCGTACCACCCGGGGGTCGTCTACGCCGTCTGGGACCGGGTGGACACCCAGGCGAACGGCGACTGGACGCAGCCGGTGTACCTGGCGAAGTCGATCGACGACGGACGCACCTGGAGCACGAGGAAGGTCTACGACTTCCCCGTCAACAGCGGCGCCATCGGCACCGTCCTGGAGCCGATGGCCGACGGGACGCTGCTGCTCGGCATGCACCAGGAGACCAACACCGGCGCCGCCACCCAGGTCATCCGCTCGACCGACGGCGGCGCGACGTGGTCGGCGCCGACGCTGGACGTGGCGGCCCCGTTCACCGTGGGGGTGAAGATCCCGGACCCGGACGGCTCGGGTGACGCGGTGCGCAACGCCTCGCTGCCGCTGCTGGCGGCCCAGCCGAACAGCAGGGTGGTGAACGCGGTGTGGCAGAGCCAGGCCGCCGACGGCACCTTCCACGTCTCCTACGCGCGCTCAACGGACGCCGGAAAGACCTGGTCGAGCCCGGTTCGGGTGGACAGGACGCCCACCGGTTCGGCGGCGGTGCCGGCCGTCGC
Organism: Spirillospora sp. NPDC049652; assembly: GCF_040675125.1. Lineage (NCBI taxonomy): Bacteria > Bacillati > Actinomycetota > Actinomycetes > Streptosporangiales > Thermomonosporaceae > Spirillospora > Spirillospora sp. NPDC049652. The sequence continues at coordinate 2,319 of NZ_JBFAOF010000299.1, forward strand.
GGTGAACCGCGGGGGCACCGTGGCGATCACGTACTACGACTTCCGCAACAACACCTCCGCCGCCACACTGCCCACCGACTTCTGGGCCGTGACCTGCACGACCGACTGCGCGAAGTCGGCCGGTTCGTGGCGGGAGCAGCACATCGAGGGCTCGTTCGACGCGCGCACGCTGCCGTCCACGAGCGCCGGCCGCATGATCGGCGACTACACCGGCCTGGTGTCGACCGGCTCGGGGTTCGTGGCCGTGTACGGCGTGACCACCGGCAAGACCGCCAACCCCGTGGACGTCCACAGCGCGACCTTCTACAACTGACCAGACGCCCCTGACCGACCGGCCGACCGCGGCCCGCCCGACTCCCGGGCGGGCCGCGGTTCGCCGTTTCTCAGTACTTGAGGATGCCGGTGAACTCGTAGGGCGACTGGGAGACGCCCGAGCAGGTGGGGGAGACCTGGCCGTTGGGGCAGCCGCCGTTGTCGCGGCCCACCGACCAGAAGCGGACGAAGCCGATGCGGTTGGCGACGGCCCAGGAGTGGAGCTTCTGCGCGGCGGCCTGCGTGGTGGTCATGCCGCTGTCGTTCTTGCCGATCATCGGCGTGACGCCGAGCAGGGACCTCAGCTCGGCGTCGGACTTGCCGGGCCAGATTTGCCGCATCTGCCCAAGGGTCGCGGTCGCCGCGGAGACCATGGCGTCGCCCCAGTCGCCGGAGTAGCCGAAGTCCATGAGCATCGGGTTGACGCCGACGGTCAGGCCCCGGGACGCGGCGTCCTGGAGGATCTGGACCGAGTACGGGTCCATGCCGTAGTCCTGGCCCTGGACGCGCATCGTGTAGCTGATGGTGGTGCCCCGGGCGTCCTGGAGCTGCTTGAGGGCGGTGTTGACCTTGGGGATGTCGATGGACGCCTCGATGTCCACGTCGAGTTCGTTGGTCTTCACCGTGTCGAGCAGCTTCTCGTAGGCGGCGAGAAGCGAGGCGGTGTCGCCGCAGGTCTGCTCCAGGTAGGGGCCCGCCGCGCCGCCGGTCGCGACGACGACCTGCCCGCCGGACTGCTGGAGGGCGCGGACGTCCCCGATGACGCGCGCGTCGTCCAGGGCGATGGTGCCGCCCCACGCCGGGTGGCAGCCGGTGCTGTCGCCGAGGGCGAAGGCGAGCGTGTAGTTCTTGACGCCCGTCGCGGACGCCGCGGACGCCAGCGACGGCGTGCTCATCGTGATGTCGATGTACGGGGCGTAGGTGGTGCGCCCGGTCGGCGGGGGCGGGGTGCCGCCGCCGTCGGTGGTCTTGCCGGTGACCGCCGGCGAGTAGGCGGAGACGTTGCCGGCGGCGTCGCGGGCGCGGACCTTGAAGGAGTAGGACGTGTTCGGCGACAGCCCGGTGACCGTGGTCGAGGTCCCGGTGACCGCGGTGGGGGCCCCGGTGTCGCGGACGAGGTCGTAGCCCGTCACGCCGGTGTCGTCGGTGGACGGGTTCCAGGAGACCTTCAGGGACGACCCGGTCGCGCCGCTCACGGTGAGGCCGGACGGGACGGACGGCGGCGACGTGTCGGCCGGGCCGCTGCAGGACCTGCCGTTGAGCGTGCAGTTCTGCGGCGTGCCGGTGCCGGCCGAGACCCAGCCGAAGGTGGTGCTCGCGCCGGGGGCGAGGGTGCCGTTGTACTCGCGGTTCTTGAACTCGTAGTGGGCGCCGGCGCGGGTGAGCAGGGCGTCCCAGTACGCGCCGACCGACGTGCCGGACGGCAGGTCGAAGCCGACCGTCCAGCCGGTGGTCTGGGTCGTGCCGGTGTTGGTGACGGTGAACTGGCCGGTGTAGCCGCCGCTCCATTCGGAGGCCTTGGTGAAGGCGGCGGTGTCGGCGTGGGCGGGGACGCCGAGCAGGACGACCAGGGCCGTCAGCAGGACGGCCGCAGCGGCTCTGAACACGGGGAGCTCCCTGGGCAGGAGGGACGCGGGCAGGCCCCCGATGGCCTTGCAAAATAGGAAAGTTTCCTAATCGTTCTAACCCGGTACGCCGCGTCCGGCAACCCCTCGGGGCGGATCCGGTGTCAGGGGAGCAGGCCGCGCAGGATGGTGCGCAGGGCGTCGGCGGTGCCCGCCGCCGAGTCGTCGCCGGTCGCCAGCCGCCGCACCGCCAGGCCGTACAGCAGCGAGACGACGGCGGGGGCGTGCCGGCCGGCGTCCGGGATGCCGAGCGCGGTGAGGATCGCGGCGGCGAGCCGGTCGTAGGCGGCGACCGAGCGGGCCGAGGTGGCGCGCACCTCCGGGTCGCGGGCGGCGTGCAGGTGCAGTTCGAGGTTGGCGATCTGGCGGCGGTCGGTGGCGAACCCGACCATGGCCTTCTCCACCTCGTCGGCGGCGCGGTCGGGGTCCACGCCCGCGTCGCGCAGCCGCTCGACGTGCGCGGTGATCCGGGCGATCTCGTCGTCCACGAACGCGGCCAGCGACTCGCGCAGCAGGTCGGACTGGCTGGGGAAGTGGTAGGTCAGCGAGCCGAGGGAGACGCCGGCGGCGCGCGCGACGGCGCGGTTGGTCACGGCCCCGACGCCCTGCTCGGCGATGAGGTCCAGGGTGACACGCAGCATCCGGTCGCGCGGGCTGTCCCGGGGACCGCCGGGCGTGCTGTCGCTCCGGCTGTCGCGCGGGTCGTCGGGCGTGGTGCCGCGCGGGTCCTCGCGGCTGCTGTCGGGCGGGCGGCTGGTCATGGCGGCTCCAGTCTTCCGCATCCGGACGCCGAGGGTTATCGTTCGTTCGAACGAACGATACCTGGAGAGGGGCCCGGATGGACGACTTCCTCGGTCTGGCCGAGCAGGCGGCGCTGCTGGCGGACGGCGCGGTCTCGGCACGGGAACTGGTGGAGCGGTCGCTCGCCCGCATCGACGCGCTCGGGTCGCTGGAGGCGTTCCGCGTCGTCCGGGCGGAGGCGGCGCTCCGCGAGGCGGACGCGGCGGACCGGCGGCTCGCGGCGGGGGAGCGGCTGCCGCTGCTCGGCGTCCCGGTCGCGATCAAGGACGACACCGACCTGGCGGGCGAGACCACCCCGTTCGCGGTGCTCGCCGACCACCGGCCCGCGGCCGAGGACGCCGAGGTCGTGCGCAGGCTGCGCGCGGCGGGCGCGATCATCGTCGGGAAGACGACGACCTGCGAGATCGGGCTGTGGCCGTTCAGCGAGTCGCCCGGGTTCGGCCGGGCGCGCAACCCGTGGAGCCCGGACCGCACGCCCGGCGGGTCGTCCGGCGGGAGCGCCGCGGCGGTCGCGGCGGGGATGGTCGCGGCGGCGGTCGGCTCCGACGGCGCGGGCTCGATCCGCATCCCCGCGGCCTGGTCGCACCTGGTCGGCATCAAGCCGCAGCGCGGGCGCGTGTCGGGGTTCCCGAACCGCGACCCCTTCAACGGCATCACGGTCTGGGGGCCGCTCGCGCGCACGGTCGGGGACGCGGCGCTGATGCTGGACGTCCTCGCCGGAAGCCACCCCGAGGACGCCTACCAGCTCGACCGTCCCGTCACCCCGTTCGCCGAGGCCGCCCGGCGTGAACCCGGCCGGCTGCGCGTCGCCGTCTCGTTCCGGACGGCGTTCGGCGTGCCGGGCAGGCTCGACCCGGAGATCCGGCTCGCGGTCGAGCGGCTCGCGCGGCGGCTCACGGCGCTCGGCCACAAGGTCTTCCCCGCCGACCCGGACTACGGGCCGATCTTCATGGGCCTGGTGCCGCGCGGCACGACCGGCGTCGCGGACTGGCTGGACGCCATGCCGAACCCGCGGCCCGAGGCGCGCACCGAGGTGGAGGCGCGGATCGGGCGGATCGCGGGCCGCCGCCTGCTGCCGCTCGCCCGCCGCCTCGACCCGTACTTCCGCCGCCGGGTCGGGCGGATCTTCGAGACCGCCGACGTCGTCCTCACCCCGACGACCGCGCAGCTCCCGCTGAAGGTCGGCGCGTTCGAGGGCGCGGGCTACCAGCGGACGCAGTCGGGCGTCGCCGCCGCCTGCCCGTACGCCTGGACGTGGAACGTGCTCGGCTGGCCTGGCGTGAACGTCCCGGCCGGGTTCAGCCGGGACGGCCTGCCGATCGGCGCGCAGCTGCTCGGCCACGACTCCGACGAGGCGACGCTGATCTCGCTCGCCGCGCAGCTGGAGTCGGTGGAGCACTGGGCCGACCAGCGTCCCCCCGAGCCCGCCGAACACGTCGAGCCCGCCGGCCCTGCCGGCGCCGTCAGTACCCCGCCCCGGTGACCAGGCCGCCGTCGGCGAGGACCTCGCTGCCGGTGCAGTAGGACGACTCGTCCGAGGCGAGGTAGACCACCAGCCCGGACACCTCCTGCGAGTTCCCGAGCCGGCCGAGCGGCAGGCCCTCGATCAGGGCGTCCGCTCGGTGGGCCGTCGCGTCGATCACGTCCTGCTGCATCGACATCCCGGTGATGATCGCGCCCGGGTGGATGGAGTTCACCCGGATGCCGTACCGGCCCAGCTCGCGCGCCGCCGCCTTCGTCAGCCCGCGCACGCCGAACTTGGACGCGCTGTACGCCGACAGCCCCGACGCGCCGACGAACCCCTCGGTGGACGACACGTTGACGATCGACCCGCCGCCGGACTCGCGCATCGCCGCCGTCACGGCCTTGATCCCCTGCCACTGGCCGAGCAGGTTCACCTCGATGATCGCGCGCGCCTCGTCGAGCGTCATCTCCTCGATGGTCTTGTGCTTGAGGATGCCCGCGTTGTTGACGAGGACGTGCAGCCCGCCGTAGGTCTCGACCGCCGTGCGCACGGCCGTCGCCCAGTCCTCGGGCTTCGTCACGTCCATCCGGACGAACCGGGCGGCGTCCCCGAGGTCGGCGGCGAGCTTGGTCCCGAGGTCGTCCAGGACGTCGCCGACGACGACGCGCGCGCCCTCGTCCACGAACCGCCGCACGTGCGACTTGCCCATGCCGCGCGCGCCGCCGGTGACGATCGCGACCTTGCCGTCAAGACGTCCCATCGAGGGTCCTCCTCATCGCGGCCACCGCGCTCGCGGCGGCCTCCATGCTCCGGTAGACCGGCACGCCCGCCGCCCGTGCGACGGCCCGCACCTGGTCCTCCACGCCGGGTGGCGCGCACTCGGCGTTCCGGACGACCAGGGTGATCCGGGTGTCCGGGGCCTCCGCCTGGAGCCGTCCGACCGCGCGCGCGTAGGCGACGAGCGGGTCGGCGCTGTCGCCGAAGGTGAAGAAGCTCTGCACGTTGACGTGCGCGACGACGTCGGCGAACGCCCGCC
>NZ_JBFAOF010000300.1:0-7531 GCF_040675125.1 Spirillospora sp. NPDC049652
AGTTCGGCGACCGCCGCCGAACTGGAGCGCCAGATCGACCCCGACTTCCGCTACCCGACCTGAAGAGTCCACCCCCACCCCTGACCACGCCACCCCACCCGCCGGGGGGCGTCGCCGCGCAAACCCCTCGCCGCCGTCCCAAGATCAACCGCGACCTGCGAGAATCGGCGCATGCGCGTGTTTCTTGGAAGCGACCATGCCGGTTACGAACTGAAAGAGCACCTGGTCGCCTGGCTGAAGAGCAACGGCCACGAGCCCGTCGACTGCGGTGCCTTCGTCTACGACGCGGTGGACGACTACCCGCCGTTCGTGCTGCGTGCCGCCGAGCGGACCGTCGCCGAGCCCGGCTCGCTGGGCATCGTGATCGGCGGCTCGGGCAACGGCGAGGCCATCGCCGCCAACAAGGTCAAGGGAGCCCGCGCGGCCCTGGTCTTCAGCGACGACACCGCCCGCCTGGCCCGCGAGCACAACGACGCCAACATCATCAGCCTCGGGGCCCGCCAGTACAGCGTCGAGGACGCCACCCGCTTCGTGGAGCTGTTCCTGGACACCCCCTACTCCAAGGAGCCGCGCCACACCCGGCGCATCAAGATGCTCAGCGGCTACGAGAACACCGGCGAACTCCCGGACCTCCCCCGCGAGTCCTGACCCGCCCCAGCCCGCGCGGCCTGACCGGCCGCAGGCCTGCGCGGCTTGCCCGGCCGCCCAGGCTGCGGCTTGACCAGCCGCAGGTATCCGCCGGGTCGCCGCTGGCTCACGCCGCCCCGGCCGCAGGCCGCCGTGGCTGACCTTTCGCGACCCGCGAGGCCTGACCGGCTGCAGACCCACGCGGCTGGACGGTCGCAGGCCGGCGGGGCCTGACCGGCCGCTGGTTCCGGGCTGCGCCGACCGCAGGCAAACGCGGCTGACCCACCGCAGACCCGCGCGGGCAGGCCACGCGGCTTGGCCGCGCAGGCCTGCGCGGCCGCCCCGGTTCACGAGGTGACCCGACCGCAGGCCACGTGGCCGACCTTTCGCGGGTCTGCGCGGCTCGACTGGCTGCAGGTTCATGGGGCGAGTTGCTGCGGGGGCGGCGGGTCGTCGCTGGCGTGCGGGCTGGCTCGCCACGCCCGGGGGGCGGGTCGCTGCGGTTGTTGGTCTGCGGACTGGTCCGAAGGCCGTGCTCTGACTGCGTGCGGCGGGACGGGACGTCACAGGTCGGAGGGCCGGGCCGGGCGCAGGCAGGGGTCAGGCGGCGGGGCGGGCGCCTCGTTTCTCCAGGCGGCGGCGTTCGTTCTTGGCCGCGCGGGTCTGGCGCGGCGGATCGGCGGGAGCCGGGGTCGGGGGCTGGGCGCCTTCGGGGGCCGCGCGCGACACGTCGCGGGCTCGCATGGCGGCGTCGATCGTGATGCGCATGCTGGGCTGGCTCATCGTTGCCTCCCTGTGGGCGGGTGTTCATCCATTGGACACCTGGGGACGGGCATACCCGCAAGGGCGGCCGCGACCTGTGGAAAACCCCGCCGACCGTGCGTCGCGGAGTGGTGGCGATCGGTGATCGGGGGCGCGGAACCCGGGCCGTCCGTGCCGATGCTCGGTACAGTGCCCACGTCATGCTTCAACGTCTGGTGCACCTGCTCCCGCCGCGAGTACGCGCGTTCCTGCGCAGGATCCCCGTGCTCGTGGCGCTTTACAGGTGGCTGCGGCGGGGGAGGCAGTCGCGGGACCGGTACCTGTTCGCGGCCCTGGCCCTGCTCGCGATCGTCCTCGGGTTCGGGGCGGTCGAGTCGCAGCGGTGGTCGCCGTCCGGCGCGCTGGTGCTGACGCTGCTCGGCGGCGGACTGCTGCTGCGCGTGCGCACCCTGGGCGTCCTGGTCGGGGTCGTGGCCGTGATGGTCGCCTACGACGCCTGGAAGGCCCCCAGCAACACCGGGCCGGGGATCGTCGCGACGCTCGCGGTGACGTCCGTCCTCGCGGTGACGCTGGCGCGGACGCGGCAGCAGCTCGGCGTGATGGGGCTGCGCGGCGACTCCATGCTGCTGGAGCTGCGCGACCGGTTGCGCAGCCAGGGGGAGATGCCCGAGCTGCCCGACGGGTGGGATGCGCAGGTCGTGATGCTCCAGGCCGGCGGGTCGTCCTTCGGCGGCGACTTCGTGGTGTCGGCGCTGCACGACGGGGTGCTCGAGGTCGCGCTCGTGGACGTGTCGGGCAAGGGGACGGACGCGGGCACCCGGGCGCTGATGCTGTCCGGCGCGTTCGGCGGCCTGCTCGGATCCGTCCCGACCGCGCGGTTCCTGCCGGCGTGCAACTCCTACCTGCACCGGCAGAAGTGGGACGAGGGGTTCGTCACCGCCGTCCACGTCGTGATCGACCTGGCGACCGGCGAGTACACGGTCGAGTCGGCGGGGCATCCGCCCGCCGTGCAGTTCGACGCGAGCAGCGGGACGTGGCGGGTCAGCCCGGCCAAGGGCGTCGTCCTCGGGGTGATCCCCGACCTGGCGGCGGTGCCCGAGGGCGGGCAGCTCAAGGCCGGGGACGCGCTGCTCCTCTACACCGACGGCCTGGTCGAGGCTCCGGGAAGCGACCTGGACGCCGGGATCGACCGGCTGCTGGGCGAGGCCGAACGGCTCGTCCCGAACGGGTTCCGCAAGGGCGCGCGCGAACTGGTCGAGCTGATGGCCGCCGAACGCGACGACGACTGCGCGCTGATCCTCATCTGGCGCACCTGACCTGCGGCGTGCCTCCGTCTCGGGGGCGTCTGCCCTCCGCCGCGCCCGATCTGCGGCGCGCCTGACCTGCGGTGTGGCTGGAGCGCGCTCAGTGGTGGCGCTTCTTGTGCTTCTTGCGCTTCGGTTTGTGCTTGGGCTTCGGTTTCGGTTTGGGCTTGGGTTTCGGCTTCGCCACCGGGGTGGTCGGCGTCGGCGTCGGGACGGGAGCCGTGGCGGTCGGCGTCGCCTTGGGCGGGGGCGGCGCCGCGTCGCTCTGGTCCGTCAGGCCCAGGGCCACCGCTCGCACGAGGACGGTCGCGGCCGCCGCGCCCACTCCGGCGAGGACGCGCGTCCGGAGGTGGGACGGGGCCGGTGGGGCCGTCTCGGCCGGGACCGGCCTGAACGCCTGAGTGTGCGCGTCCCCCTGGACGGCCGCGAAGGCCTGCGTGTGCGCGGTCGGGTCGTCCTCGTGCGCGTGCGGGGGAAGTGGTACGGCTCCGATGGCCTGCGTCTCGGCCTTGGTGCTGACCGCCGACGCCGTCTGCTCCACCAGGGACATCAGCAGCTCGGACGAGGTGGGCCGGTCGCCCGGGTCCTTGGCGAGCGCCGAGCGGACGGCGGAGAGGAGCTGCGGGGGCAGGCCCGCCAGGTCCGGCTCCTCCGTGGCGGCGCGCAGGGCGACCTCGGGGGCCGCGCCCTCGCCGAACGGCAGGCGTCCGGTGCCCGCGTACGCGACGAGGCAGCCCCAGGAGAACACGTCGCCGGCGGGGGAGGCCGGTCCGCCGCCGATGACCTCGGGCGGTATCCATCCGGGCGTGCCGAGGACGGTCCCGGACGTCCCGGCCGAGCCGGTGGAGCCCTGCGTCCGCGCGATGCCGAAGTCGATCACGCGGCAGCCGGACAGCGTGAGCATCACGTTCGCCGGTTTGAGGTCGCGGTGCACGAGCCCGGCGGCGTGGATGGCGGCGAGCGCGGTGGCGACGCCGACCGCGATGCCGTGCAGGTCGGCGGCGGGCAGCGGGCCGCCGGACGTGATGCGCTGCTGGAGCGAGATCCCGGCGACGTACTCGCTGACGATGTAGGGGCGGCCGGCCTCCTCGCCGTGCGCGAGGACGCGGGCCGTGCAGAACGACGCGACCCGTCCGGCGAGCAGCGCCTCGTCCCGGAACCGGCGCAGGAACCGGGGGTCGTCCATCAGGTGCGGACGCATGATCTTGACCGCGACGCGGTCCCCGGTGTTGGGGTCCACGCCGAGGTAGACGGTGCCCATGCCGCCCGCGCCGAGCCGTCCGAGCAGCGGGTACGCGCCGACCGCGCGCGGGTCGGACGGTTCGAGCGGCGTCGTCGCGTCCAGCGGGCCGAGGGCGGGCTGCGGGAGCGGGCGGCCCCCGGTGACCGGCGGCGCGGGGCTCGCCGGCGGCTCGGCCGGACGGCTCGGCGGCTCGGCCGGACGGCCCGGGAGGCCGGGAGGAGGGAAGGCGGGGGAGGGGTCGGGTCTGTGTTCGTCCATGCCGTCCCCTGGCCCCTTTCGTCGCTCCTGTCCGGATCTCGCGCCGGAACGTCCGGCCCAACATGGTGCCCCATCCGCACGGAACCGCGAAACGTGATCGTCATCTGGATGTAGCGGGCCGTGCACGAAAGCAGGGCAGAGTGTCTTTCAGTCCGGCGATCGCACCGGCCCCGGAGACCCGCTCGGCGCGGTACGGGTGGACGGTGGACGGTCGGCGGCCACGAGACGGTGCCCGCGCGGCACGGGACCCCAGGGGTGGGAGGCTCCGGTCGCGCGGGCATCGGCCTCCGATATTTCCTATATAAACAGTTGACTTTATAGGGAATACGTCGCAGGATGGGATCACAAGGCGGCTCCTCCACGGGGCTCCCTCCTTCCCCCGCCGCTGGGGCGCTCCTCGGCGGGGCGCACGGTGGCCGGGACGGTGCGGCACGGCCCGTCCCGGCCACCGGCACGTCTCCCGGGCCGGCGGGTCGGCTCGTCGGCCCGGCCGACCCGCTCCCCCCGCCGATCCGCTCCGGCCGGTCGTGCGGCATTTCGCTCGTCGGTCTCGGCTCCCGGATGAGTCCGCCCAGGTCGGGGGCCTAACGCCGGGTGCCGCACAAGATTGCGTAAGCGGATCTTCCCGGTACGGCCAGCCCGCGCGCGGAGGGTGGCGTCGGGCGGCCGCAACCTTCAGCGTGGGCCTTCGGGCGGTTTCATGCCGCATGGCGCTGCGACGGGGGAGGACGCGGAAGATGTCGGGCCGCTGGCCGCCTGGACCCTGGTCGCTGCGCACCAGGGTGACGGGGGCCGCGACCGTGGTGGTCGGGGTGCTGCTGGTCGCGGGCGCGATCGGCTTCTACGCCGCGGTCCGGCACACGGCCTACAGCTCCCTGCATGACCGGGGCGAGCAGGCCGTGGCCGCGCTCGCCGCGACCGTCCGCACCAGCGATCCCCGGGGGCCGCACGCGCTGCACGCCGGGGACACCGGCTTCTCGCTGCTCCAGGTGCTGGACGAGCGGCGTCAGGTGCGGGCCTCCACCTCCGCGATCGGGGGCCGTCCGCCGATCAGCGACCTGCGTCCGGACGCCGCGCACCCGGTCGTCACCGGGACGTCCACCGTGTCCCACGAGAAGGTGTACGTCGCGGCCTCCCGCGTGCACGTGCCCGCCGGATGGCGCACCCTGTACGCGGGCGAGCCCCTGCCCGGGTTCCTGCGCACCGGCGAGTTCTTCACCGTGCTGCTGGCGCTCGCCGTGCCGATGGCCCTCCTCCTGGTCGCGCTCTCGGTGTGGCTCGCCGTGCGGCGCGCGCTGCGGCCCGTCCAGACGATGAGCGCCGAGCTCGCCGAGGTGACCGGGGCGGGGCAGGGACGGCTGCGGCGGGTGACCGTCCCGGAGACGCACGACGAGATCGCGCAGCTCGCCGCGTCCGTCAACGTAACTCTCCACCGGCTGGAGCAGAACGTCACCCGGCAGCGGCAGTTCGTCGGGGACGTCACGCACGAGCTGCGCAGCCCGCTCACCGGCCTGCGCGCCCAGCTCGAAGTGGCCCTGGAGCATCCCGAGGACGAGGACTGGCCCGCCGTCGCCCGGGCCGCGCTGAACGACGCCGACCGGCTCCAGCGCATCGTCACCGACCTGCTGCTGCTGGCCAAGCTCGACGCGGGCGTCCCGCTGGAGCGCGAGCCCGTGGACCTCGGCGAGCTGGCCCGGCAGGAGGGCGGCCGGCGCCGCCGCGTCCCGGTGGACGTCACCGCCGCGCCGGGCGTGGTCGTCCTCGGCGCGCGCGGCCCGCTGCTGCGCCTGATCACCAACCTGCTCGACAACGCCGCCCGGCACGCCCGCACGCGCGTCCGCGTCACCGTCGAGGCGCGCGGCGACGAGGCCGTGCTGACCGTCGCGGACGACGGGGAGGGCATCCCGAAGAGCGACCGGGAGCGCGTCTTCCAGCGGTTCCAGCGCCTCGCCGAGGGGCGCAAGCGCGACCACGGCGGTTCCGGGCTGGGCCTGCCGATCTCCCGCGACATCGCGCAGGCCCACGACGGGACCCTGGTCGTCGCCGACACAGCGTCCGGCGCCCACCTCGTGCTGACCATCCCCCGGGCCCCTGACCGGAACGGCGGCGGGCGCGGGCACTAGCCTGCGAGGCATGAACGCGTCGCCGGAGCGCCCGGACGCCGCCGGGCTGCTGGACCGGGTCCTGGACCCGGGCAGTTTCGAGTCATGGGACGTCCCGCCCTCGTACGCGGCGCTGGACGAGCGGTACGCGGCCGACCTCGCGCGGGCGCGCGAACGCAGCGGACGCGACGAGGCCGTCCTGACCGGATCCGGGCTGCTGCGCGGACGCCGCGTCGCCGTCGTCGTCTCCGAGTTCGCCTTCCTGGCCGGATCCATCGGCGTCGCCACCGCGGACCGGATCGTGTCCGCCGTGGAGCGCGCCACCGAGGAGGGGCTGCCGCTGCTGGCCGCGCCGTCCTCCGGCGGGACGCGCATGCAGGAGGGCACCATCGCGTTCGTCCAGATGGCGCGGATCACCGCCGCCGTCATGGCGCACCGCGCCGCCGGGCTGCCCTACCTCGTCTACCTGCGGCATCCCACGACCGGAGGCGTCCTCGCGTCCTGGGGGTCGCTGGGACATGTCACCGCCGCCGAGCCCGGCGCCCTGATCGGATTCCTCGGGCCGCGCGTGTACGAGACGCTTCACGGCGAGCCCTTCCCGGCGGGCGTCCAGGTCGCGGAGAACCTGGCCGCCAAGGGGCTGCTGGACGCCGTCGTCGGCGTGGACGACCTTCCGGACGTCGCCTCGCAGGCTTTGGACGCCCTGTGCGCCGTCCGGGTGGTTCCGAGGGAGAAGCCGCCAGTTCGTCCTGCCGCGACGGCGGTTCGTCCCGGGCATGGGTTGGTGGACGTCCCGGCCTGGGAGTCGGTGGAGCGGTCGCGGCGCGGCGAGCGGCCGGGCGTCCGCGAGCTGCTGAGGTACGGGGCGTCCGGGGTGACCCCGCTGTCGGGGACGGGCGACGGCGAGGCGGACCCCGGGCTGCTGCTCGCGCTCGCGCGGTTCGGCGGCGCGGCGTGCGTGGTGATCGGGCAGGACCGGGCGGCGCAGCGCGTCGGACGGCCCCTCGGTCCCGCCGGGCTGCGCGTCGCGCGGCGCGGCATGCGGCTCGCCGCCGAGTTCGGGCTGCCGCTGCTGACCGTCGTGGACACGCCCGGCGCGGCGCTGTCGCCGGAGGCCGAGGAGCGCGGGCTCGCGGGGGAGATCGCGCGCTGCCTCGCCGACCTGATCACGCTCCCGGCGCGACGGCCTTCTGGTACATCCGCTGGGTGAGGTCGGCCATGTCGTTGTAGTCGAG
>NZ_JBFAOF010000301.1:0-7514 GCF_040675125.1 Spirillospora sp. NPDC049652
CCCGCAGCCGCCGCTACGCCCGCCCCACAGGCTGAGCCCCGTCCGCGCTGCCGTTCCACCGCTCGGGGCTTACCGGGCTGAACATCGGCCAGGGCCGGCCACGAGCGCCTGACCATGGACCTGGTGGCGGTGGCGCCGGGCCGGGAAGGCGGCCTCCACCAGCGGGGTCGTCCAAGGCGTCTCCTCCGTCCCCTTCGGGCCACCTGTGCGCACTGGACCCTCGCGTATTGCTCGGAACGGTCCTATGTTCGGAGCGAGGCCGCCTCCGGCGGGCCGCCCGCAGCCGTCCGCCGGGGCGCGGCGGCATAGCGCGAACCCGCTGAGGAAGGGACCCTCTCATGCGCGCCTCACAGCCCCCCGCCTCCACACCGCCCCCCGCCGCACCGACTCCCTCAGCCGCGGCCTCCGACGCCGCGGCCTCCGACGCCGCGGCCTCCGACGCCGCGACCACTTCTGACGCCAGGACGTCTGACGTTGTGACCTCCGACGTCGCACCTCTCCAAGCCGCGCCTGCGGGCGCGGCGGACGCCGGGGAGCGGCCGGCGGTCATCCTGCCGACGTGGCGGGAGGACCCGCTGGAGCCGCCGCCCGGGCTCGGCCTGCTCCGGAGCGAGGCGCCGGTCTCCCGGCTGGCCTTCCCGGACGGCGCCGCGGGCTGGCTGCTCACCCGGCACGAGGACGTCCGGGCGGTCCTCGCCGACGGCCGGTTCAGCGCCGACCGGGTCATCGCCTCGTCGCCGGTGCGGCGGCCCGCCTTCCGGGCCGAGGACCGGGCGGGCGTGCTGCTCACCATGGACCCGCCGGAGCACACCCGGCTGCGGCGGCTGCTCACGCCGTACTTCACCACCCGCCGCATGCAGGCCCTCGCGCCGCGCGTCGAGCGGATCGTCGCCGACCACCTCGACGCGCTCCGCGCCTCCGGGCCGCCCGCGGACCTGGTGCCGACGTTCACGCTGCCGATCCCGTCCCTGGTGATCTGCGAGCTGCTCGGCGTCCCGTACGCGGACCGCGCCCGCTTCCACACCTGGGCGGCCAGCGCGCTCAGCCTGACCGAGCCGCAGGACCAGGTCGACGCGGCCAGGGACGCGCTCGGGGTCTACATGGACGAGCTCGTCGAGGCCAAGCGCCGCGAACCGGACGACGCGCTGCTCGGCGCGCTGATCACCGCCGAGAACGACCTGACCCCGGCCGAGCTCGGCGGTATCGGGCGGCTGCTGCTCATCGCCGGGCACGAGACCACCGCGAACCAGCTGGCGCTGGGCGTCCTCACGTTCCTCACCCGTCCGGAGCAGCTGCGCGTCTTCCGGGAGAACCCGGACGCGGCCGACCGCGCGGTCGAGGAGCTGCTGCGGTACCTGACGATCATCCAGCACGGCGCGCCCCGGGTGGCCATGGAGGACGTCGTCATCCACGGGCACCGGGTGCGCCGGGGCGAGACGGTGATGCTCTCCCTGTCCGCCGCCAACCGCGACCCGGAGCACTTCGAGCGTCCGGACGAGCTGGACGTCACCAGGCCGCCGTCGCAGCACGTCGCGTTCGGGCACGGCGTCCACCAGTGCCTCGGCCAGCAGCTCGCCCGCGTCGAGATGCGGATCGCGCTCACCGCGCTGTTCGAGGGCCTGCCGGGGCTGCGCCTGGCCGTCCCGGCGGACCGGATCCCCATGCGGCACGACATGTCCATCTACGGGGTGCACCGGCTGCCGGTGGCCTGGGAGGAGTGATCGCCATGCGGATCGTCGCCGATCACGACCGCTGCCTGGGCGCGGGGCAGTGCGTCCTGCACGCGCCCGACGTGTTCGACCAGTCCGACGAGGACGGCACGGTCGTCGTGCTGGTCGGGAACCCGCCCGAGGAGCAGCGGGAGGGCGTCCGGACCGCCGCGCGGATGTGCCCGAACGCCGTCCTGACGCTGGAGGAGGACACGCCGCCCTGACGGCGCGGACGCGTCAGCCGCGAGCCACGCCCGCCTCCTGGCGGTCCGGCGCGTCCTCGGACGGGCCGGTCAGGCCGTACAGCCCGGCGAGGATCTCGTAGGAGCGGCGGCGGTCGGCGTGGTCGTGGACCATCGTGGTGACCATGACCTCGTCGGCGGCCGTCGCCTCGACCAGCGCGTCCATCTTCCGCCGGACGGTCTCGGGGCCGCCCACGACCTGCGCGTCCTGCCGGGAGCGGATCACTTCCTGGTCGAGGAGCGTGTACGGGTAGGCGTCGGCCTCCTCCGGGGAGGGCAGCAGCCCCGGACGGCCCTGCCGCAGCCGCAAGTGGGCCAGCGCCTGCGGACGCGCCAGGTGTTCGGCCGTGGCGTCGTCGGCCGCCGCCGTGACCGAGACGGCGATCATCGCGTAGGGCTCGGACAGGCCGTCCGCCGAGGGACGGAACGACTCGCGGTACAGGGCGAGGGCGGGCAGCGTGTTCTCGGCGCTGAAGTGGTGCGCGAACGCGAACGGGAGGCCGAGCATCCCGGCGAGCTGGGCGCTGTAGCCGCTGGAGCCGAGCAGCCAGACCGGCGGCCGGTTGCCCGCCGCGGGGGTGACGGTCCCGCCGTCCTCGAAGTAGGCGCGCAGCTCGTGCACCTGCTCGGGGAAGTCGTCCACCGAGAGCGGGTTCGCGGTGCGGCGCAGCGCCCGCGCGGTCGCCGGGTCGGTGCCGGGCGCCCGGCCGAGTCCCAGGTCGATCCGGGCCGGGAACAGCGCCTCCAGCGTGCCGAACTGCTCGGCCACCACCATCGGCGCGTGGTTGGGCAGCATGATCCCGCCGGACCCGACCCGCAGCCGCGTGGTGGCCGCCGCGACCTGCCCGATCAGCACCGCCGTCGCCGAGGACGCGATGCCCGGCATCGTGTGGTGCTCGGCGAGCCAGTACCGGTGGTAGCCGAGGTCCTCGGCGTGCCGGGCGAGGTCGAGGGTGTTGCGGAGCGCCTGCGCGGACGTGGAGCCGGACGCGACGGGCGCGAGATCGAGCACGGAGAACGGGAGACTCATGCTCAGTGCCAACCCGCGCCCGCCGCCCCGTCTTCCCGCCCCGCCGCGCGTCCCTTCTCACACCGCCTCCGGGAACCCGGCCGGGCGGCCCGCCCAGATTGCCGGGAACGCCCTGGTCTGTACATCGTTCGGGGCCGTACGATGTGCGGCATGCGCGCCCTGATCATCCAGCACCAGTCGTCCGCCCCCGCCGACGGGCTCCAGCTCGCGCTCGCCGCCCGCGGCTGGGAATGCGAGGTCCACGTGGTGCGGGAGGCCGGGACCGAGCTGCCAGATCCCCGGGAATTCGGGCTGATCGCGCCGCTCGGGTCGGCCTGGTCCGCGCACGCCCCGGAGACCGGGCCGCTGATCGCGCCCGAGCTCGCGCTGCTCCGCGACGCGCACGCCGCGGGCGTCCCGGTGTTCGGGGTCTGCTTCGGCGGCCAGCTCCTGGCGACCGCCCTCGGCGGCCGGACCGAGCGCGCCGCCTACTCCGAGCACGGATTCGTGAAGGTCGACACCGAGGACGCCGGGCTCGTCCCGACCGGGCCGTGGTTCCAGTTCCACGACGACCGGTGGGTCGCGCCGCCCGGCGCGCGCACGATCGCCCGCACCGACTCCGCGCCGCAGGCGTTCACCATCGGCCGGTCGCTGGGCGTCCAGTTCCACCCGGAGATCAACGCGCCGCTGCTGGAGCAGTGGCTCGCGGGCGGCGGCACGGCCATCCTGCGCGCGGCGGGCCACGACCCGGACGCCGTCCTCGCCGAGGTCAACGACCGGGCCGGGGAGACGGCCGCCCTGATGGACGGCCTCCTCGACGCCTTCCTCACCCGCGTCGCCACCGCCTGACCCGAGTCCGGGCGTCCGCCTGACCCGAGCCCGGGCCGTCCGCAGGTGCGGAGCGCGGACGGCCCGGACGGGTCAGGTCCGGTCAGGCGTGGCGGGCGGCGGCCTCGGCCAGTTCGGTGAACAGCGCCTGCTGGACGGGGTCGGCGCCCGCGGTGTCCTCCGGATGCCACTGGACGGCCAGGAACCAGCCGCGCGCGTCCTCCAGCTCGACGGCCTCGACGGTGCCGTCCGCCGCGTGCGCGACCGGGACCAGCCCGGTGCCGAGGGTCTCCGCCGCCTGGTGGTGGTAGCAGGACGCGGTCAGCTCCGCGCCGCCGGTGACCTTGGCGAGCAGCGAGCCGGGCGTGGCGGTCACGGGGTGGACGACGTGCCGGTGGTCCGGCTCCATGTGCTGGCGGAGCGTCCCGCCGCGGACGGCGTTCACGACCTGGAGGCCCCGGCAGATCGCCAGCAGGGGCAGGCCGGTGTCCAGGGCGTGCCGGGCCACCGCGATGTCGAAGGCGTCCTGCTCCTCATCGACGTCGTAGAGGGTCTCGTGCTCGTCCGCGACGCCGTAGTGCCGAGGGTGCAGGTCGCCGCCGCCCGGCAGCAGGACGCCGTCGCAGCGCGCCAGCCGCGACGCGACGTCCTCGGGCGCGGCCGGGTGCATCATGAACGGCTCGCCGCCGCCGCGCCAGACGGCCTCGGCCAGCGCCCGCGCGGTCACCTCGGCCCGGTAGCGCAGTGCGGACGCCGACTCGGAGAACCGGCAGGGCAGCGCGATCAGCGGCCGCAGGCCCGGGCCCGCCGCGCTCACAGCTCGATCCAGGTGGTCTTGAGGTCGGTGTACTTGTCGAGCGCGTGCAGCGACTTGTCGCGGCCGTGCCCGGACAGCTTCACGCCGCCGAACGGGACGCTGTAGTCGCCCTCCTCGTAGCAGTTCACCCAGACCGTCCCGGCGCGGAGGGCGCGGGAGATCCGGTGCGCGGCGGACAGGTCGGACGTCCAGACGGCGGCGGCGAGGCCGTAGTCGGTGTCGTTGGCCAGCCGGACGGCCTCGCCCGCGTCGGAGAAGGTCAGCACCGACAGCACCGGGCCGAAGATCTCCTCGCGCGCGATCCGCATGGACGGCGCGACGTCGCCGAACACCGTGGGCTCCACGAAGTGCCCCGGCCGGTCGATCGCCGAGCCCCCGGCCAGCAGCGACGCCCCGTCGGCGCGTCCGGCGTCGGCGTAGGACAGGACGCGGTCGCGGTGCCGGGCCGACACGAGCGGTCCCATCTCGGTGGCCGGGTCGAGCGGGTCGCCGACGCGCAGCGCGGCCGCGCGGGCGACGATCCGCTCCACGACCCGCTCGGCGACGTCGCGGTGCACCAGCAGCCGGGACGGCGCGGTGCACATCTCCCCGGCGTTGAAGAAGATGCCCCAGGCGGCGGTGTCGGCGGCGGCGTCCAGGTCGGGGGCGTCCGGCAGGATGATGTTGGGGGACTTGCCGCCCAGCTCCAGCCAGACGCGCTTGAGGTTGGAGTCGGCGGCGTAGCGCAGGAAGTGCCGTCCGACCTCGGTGGACCCGGTGAACGCCAGGACGTCCACGCCGGGGTGCTCGCCGAGCGCGCGGCCGGTGACCTCGCCCGGCCCGTTGACGACGTTGAGGACGCCCGGCGGGAGGCCCGCCTCGTCGGCGAGGGCGGCCAGGCGCAGCGCCGACAGCGGCGACTCCTCGGCGGGCTTCAGCACGGCCGTGCAGCCCGCCGCGAGCGCGGGGCCGAGCTTCCAGACGGCCATCGTGAGCGGGAAGTTCCACGGGACGACCGCCGCGACGACGCCGGCGGGCTCGCGGGTGACCAGCGCCAGCGATCCGGGGGCGGTGCGGGGCGCCTCGTCCAGGCCCTTGTCGGCGATCTCGGCGTACCAGCGCAGCCCGTTGATCACCGCGCGCAGCTCGATGCCGTCCGCCTCGGCGATCGGCTTGCCCATCTCCAGCGAGACGAGCAGGGCGAGCTCGGCGCGGTCGCGCTCGACCAGGTCGGCCCAGCGCAGCAGGTGGGCCTTGCGCTCGGCGGGGGCCATCCGGGGCCAGGGGCCCTCGTCGAACGCGCGGCGGGCGGCGGCGACGGCGCGGTCGACCTCGTCCTTCCCGGCGGACGGGACGCGCGCGAGCACCTCGCCGTCCCGGGGGGAGACCAGGTCGAAGGCGTCGCCGGGGGACTGCGGGGCGTCCGCCCCGCCGATGCGGTGCGCGGTCGCCGGGACGAGCCGGCCGGCCCGCGCGCGCCACTCCTCGTAGGAGACCTCGGGCACGGTCCCTCCTCGGGGTCCGGGGGATGTCATTTGGTCCCGAATGTTAGGGGTGGGGGTTGACCCCCGTCACTCCCGTCCGCAAACTTGTTTGGCATCAAACAACCTGGAGGTGCCGTGGCAACGATCGCGGGTGTCGCCGTCGACACCGGTCACTGGATCGGCGGTGAGCGCGTCCCGTCGGCCGGGACGTTCACCGACGTGTCGCCGATCGACGAGCGGCCGCTCGCCGAGATCGCCTCCGGCGGCGCGCGCGAGGCCGAGGCCGCCGTGGACGCCGCGCGCAAGGCGTTCCCCGCCTGGGCGCGCACGTCCCGCGAGGAGCGCGCCCGCCTGCTGCACGCCATCGCCGACGGCGTGGAGAAGCGGATCGAGGACCTCGCGCAGGTCGAGACGCACGACAACGGCGCGCTGATCCGGTCGCACCGGCGCGGGGTCATGCCGCGCGTGGCGCACAACTTCCGGTTCTTCGCCGACTGGCTGCTGAACCTCGGCCACGAGGACTTCGAGACCCGCGGCCACACCAACCACGTCTCCTGGGACCCGGCCGGCGTCTCCGCGCTGATCACCCCGTGGAACGCGCCGCTGATGCTCGCCACCTGGAAGATCGCCCCGGCGCTCGCGGCGGGCAACACGGTCGTGCTGAAGCCCGCCGAGTGGACGCCGCTGACCGCGTCCCTGCTGGCCGACATCACCGCCGAGGCCGGCCTCCCGGACGGCGTGTTCAACGTCGTCCAGGGCTACGGCGCGCAGGTCGGCGGCCCGCTGACCGCCCACCCGGACGTCCGCCGGATCAGCTTCACCGGCTCGGTCCCGACCGCCCGGACGATCGCCGCCGCGGCCGCCCCGAACCTCACCCCGCTCTCGCTGGAGCTCGGCGGCAAGTCCCCGCTGCTGGTCTTCGCCGACGCCGACCTCGACCTCGCCGTGGACCTCGCCGTCGAGCAGTACGACAACGCCGGGCAGGTCTGCCTCGCCGCGACGCGGCTGCTCGTCGAGGCGTCCGTCGCGGACGAGTTCACCGCGCGGTTCATCGAGAAGGCGTCCAGGCTCAAGCAGGGCGACCCGCGCGACGAGACCACCGACATCGGCCCGCAGGTCCACCGCAAGCACTTCGAGCGCGTGGACGGCTTCGTCCAGCGGGCGAAGGCGGACGGCGCGTCCGCGCTCATCGGCGGCGGCCCGAACGACGACCTCGGCGGCCTGTACTACCGGCCGACGCTGTTCGCGAACCCGGGCACGGAGATCGTCTCGGAGGAGGTCTTCGGGCCCGTCCTGACCCTCCAGACGTTCGACACCGAAGAGCAGGCCGTCGCGATGGCCAACGAGACCAAGTTCGGTCTCGCCGCCACCGTCGCGACCGGATCGCCGGAGCGCGCCGAGCGCGTCACGGCCCGGCTGGTCGCCGGGACGGTCTGGGTGAACTGC
>NZ_JBFAOF010000302.1:0-7512 GCF_040675125.1 Spirillospora sp. NPDC049652
CCCGGCGGACCGACCGGCCCGCCGGGACGGGAGACCGGTCCGAAGGCTCCAAGCCCTCGTCCCGGGCGCGACCCCACCCGGTCGCGCCCGGGACCTGCCCCGCGAGGGAGAACCCCTTGACCCGCAACCCCCTGGGCACACCCGGCCCCCACGGCACACCCGCCTTCGGCGCACACCGCCGCACACGGCGCCCCTCGGCGCCCCGCGCACAGCGCTCTTCGGCACGCCGCACACAGCGCTCTTCGGCGCGCCGCACCCGCCGGTTCCTCGCCCTCACGGCGGGGACCGCGATGGTCGCCGCGACCCTGGCCGCGCCGTCCTCGCCCGCCTCCGCCGAGGCCCGCACCGCCCAGCCGAAGCCGCGCCTCGCGGCCGACTGCACCCCCGCGCAGGTCGTCGCCAACGGCGGCTTCGAGAGCGGCACCTCGCCCTGGACGGCGTCCAGCAACGTGATCTTCACGGGCGGCGGCCAGACCGCGCACTCCGGCAGCCGGTTCGCCCGCCTGGACGGCACCGGGAGCACGCACACCGACACGCTGTCCCAGACGGTGACGCTGCCCGCCGGATGCTCCGCGGCGTCCCTGTCGTTCTGGCTGCACGTCGACACCGGCGAGTCCCCCGGTTCGATCGCCTACGACAAGCTCACCGCGAAAATCGGCTCGACCACGCTCGCGACCTACTCCAACCAGGACGCGGCGAGCGGCTACACCAAGAAGACCTTCGACGTGTCCGCGTACGCGGGCCAGACGGTCACGCTCACGTTCACCGGCACCGAGGACGTGAGCCTCCAGACCAGCTTCGTGCTGGACGACATCGCCCTGGACGTCTCCGGCGGCTCCACCCCGCCCTCCGGGGACACCCGCACCCCCGCCGCGCCGTCCTACACGGTGAACCTCACCAGCGACGCGTCCGGCGGGACCTGGACCGGGCACGAGTCGGCGTCCTTCACGAACGCCTCGGCGACCCCGCTCAACGAGGTCTACCTGCGGCTGTGGGACAACTACCACGGCAACTGCCCGTCCACCCCGATCACGGTCTCCAACGTCACCGGCGGGACCGCCGGGTCGCTGGAGGTCGGCTGCACCGCGCTGAAGATCACCCTGCCCGCGCCGCTGAACCAGGGGCAGAGCGGGACGGTCGGCTTCGACCTCAGCATCGTCGTGCCGTCCGGCGCGGACCGGTTCGGCCGGGACGGGGCCTACAACTTCATCGGCAACGCCCTGCCCGTGCTGGCCGTCCGGGACGCCGCGGGCTGGCACCTGGACCCGTACACCAACAACGGCGAGTCGTTCTACTCGCTGGCCTCGGACTTCAAGGTCACCCTCGACCACCCGACCTCGCTCGCGGTCCCCGCCACCGGCTCCTCGACCGACACGCCCGGCTCGTCCGGCCGGACGGTCACCACGGCGACGGCGGCCAAGGTGCGCGACTTCGCGTGGGCGGCCGGCCCGTTCCAGAAGGTCTCCGGCACCTCGGCCGGCGGCGTGAAGGTCAACGTCTACTGGGTGAGCGGGATCTCGTCCTCGTCCGCGCAGTCGATGCTGACCACCTCGACGAACGCGCTGGACGCGCACTCCTCGCGGTTCGGGGCCTACCCGTACGGCGAGGCGGACGTCGTGCTCGACAACAACTTCTGGTTCGGCGGCATGGAGTACCCGGGGTTCGTCCTCGACCTGGTCAGCTCCACCGCGCTCGCGCACGAGTTCGCCCACCAGTGGTGGTACGGGATCGTCGGCGACGACGAGTACAACGCGCCCTGGCTGGACGAGGCGTTCGCCGACTACGCGACCGACCTGTACTTCGGCAGCACCGGGTCGGGCTGCTGGTCGAGCGTGTCGTGGGCGTCGTCCGCCGAGAAGATCACCAACTCGATGGCGTACTGGGACGCGCATTCGTCGCGGTACTCCACGGTCGTCTACAACTACGGCAAGTGCGCGCTGCACGACCTGCGGCGCGTCATCGGCGACACCGCCATGGCCACGATGCTGCGCAACTACGCGCAGTCCCACTGGTACGGGGTCTCCACGACGGCGGAGTTCAAGGCCGCGGCGCAGGCCGCGACCACCACGGACCTGACGTCGTTCTGGACCACGCACCGCATCGAAGGCTGACCGGAGCCGTATCGGGGTCGGCCGGCACCGCGCCGGCGGCCCCACGGCACCGCGTCGAAGACCGACCGCGCCGCCCCGGGGCCTGCCCCCGAGTCCCGGGGCCGGCGCGGTTCAGGCCCCGCCCCCCGCCTGTGTCCGCCCCGTCCACCCCGGACGGGGCGGACGCATGCGCGGAGGAAACTGTGCGGGGAAGGACGGGAGGCACGGGACGGATGCCCGTCCCGGGGCAGGATGAGGTCCGGAATTCCCGTCCGAACGTTCGTTTGGGTCTTCCACTGTGACCTGGCTCTCCGGAAGGCTGTGCACATGGAGGAGAAGATCGCGCTCGTCACCGGGGCCACGTCGGGGATCGGGAAGGAGACCGCGCGCGAGCTCGCCCGGCGCGGCTTCCGCGTCGGCATCGTGGCCCGCAACCCCACCCGCGCGGACCGGACGGCCGAGGAGCTGGCCGCGAGCGTCCCGGGCGCGATCTTCGACCTGTTCCTGGCCGACCTGTCGGCGCTGGAGGACGTCCGGCACGCGGCCGAGCGCGTGCACGCCGCCTACGGGCACCTGGACGTCCTGGTCAACAACGCGGGCGTGCACCTGCTGCGGGCCAAGACCAGCGCGGACGGCCACGACCGGATGATCGCGACCAACCACCTCGGCCCGTTCCTGCTCACCGAGCTGCTGCTCGGCCCGCTGGAGAAGGCCGGGCGCGCGGACGGGGCGCGCGTGGTGACCGTGGCGTCCGAGGCGCACCGGCACGCGGGCCGCCTGGACCCCGAGCGGTTCGCCGAGCCCGCCCCGTACGGGCCGTCCGGATCGTTCCGCGTGTACGCGCGGTCGAAGCTGCTCAACATCCTGTTCACCCAGGAGCTCGCCGAGCGCCTCGACGGCACGGGCGTCACCGCGAACGCGGTATGCCCGGGAATGGTCGCGACCGGCATCGGGCGGGCCGTCCCCGGGGCCGGACGCGTCGCCGGGCTGCTGTCCCACACGCCCGCGCTGCGGACGCCCGCGCAGGGCGCGAAGGCCGTCGTCCGCGTGGCCACCGACCCCCGGTTCGCGACCCGGACGGGCGAGTACGTGACGTCCACACCGGGCGCGGGGCTGCTGCCCCGCTCGGGTCCCCTCAAGGACGCCGAGCTCCGGCGGGCCGTCTGGGAGCGTTCCTCCGCACTTGTCGGGCTGCCCAGCCGCTAACGTTGCCCCTGTGAGCCACCCGTACGACCCTTCGAGGCCGCAGCCGGGCCAGTCCTACCCGCAGCCCGGCCGCCCTTACCCGCAGCAGGGCGGCCCCTACCCGCAGCAGGGCGGGCCCTACCCGCAGCCCGGGCCTCCGCCCGCGCCCGGCTGGGCCCCCGCCCCCGGAGGCCCCGGTGCGCCCGGCGGTTACGGGCACGGCCCGGCGGGGCCCGGCGCCCCACGTCCGCAAGGGCACGGGTTCACGCCCGTGCCGGGCGCCCAGGGCGGTCCCGGTCCGCAGGGGTACGGGAGCGTGCCCGGCCAGATGCCCCCCGGCGGCTCGGCGGGGCCGATCGTGCCTGTCGTCAGAGGGCGCGGGTTCAAGGACCTGGGCTCCGGCGTGGCGTACTTCCTGCGCGGTCTGGCGTGGGTGGCGCGGCGGCCCGGGAAATGGCTGTTCGGGCTGATCCCGGCGGTGATCGTGCTGGCCGTGTACGTGGTGTTGCTGGGCTCCCTCGCGTGGAAGCTGGACGACGCCGCCGCCTGGGTCACGCCGTTCGCCGACCACTGGTCGCCCGGGACGCGCACCGCGACGCACGTGGTCGCGGGCATCGCGCTGTTCGGCGCGGCGTCGTTCCTCGCCGTCCTGACGTTCACCGCGCTGACGCTGCTGGTCGGCGACCCGTTCTACGAGCGGATCGCGGTCGCGGTCGAGGAGTCGCTGGGCGGCGCGCCGCCCGAGCCGGACGTCCCGCTGGCCACGCAGATCGCCCGGGCGCTGAAGGACGCGCTGATCCTCGGCCTGTTCGCGGTGGTCTTCGGGCTGCTGTTCTTCGTGCTCGGATTCCTGCCGGTGGTGGGGCAGACCGTGGTGCCGGTCGTCGCGGCGTGCGTGTCGGGCTATTTCCTGGCGGGCGAGCTGACGTCCGTCATGCTGGAACGGCGCGGACTGCTGCGCCGCGACCGCTTCGCTCTGCTGCGTGCGCACCGGTCACTCGCCGTGGGTTTCGGCGCGACCGCATTCGTGGTCTTCCTCATCCCCCTGGGCGCGGTGCTGGCCATGCCCGGTGCGGTCGCCGGCGGCGCGCTGCTCGCACGGGAACGCCTTGTGCCTGCGATTCCCGGGCCGAATGGAGATCGCGTCTCCCCGCCGTATCACTGAGGCGATAGAAAGATGTGTCCGGAGCGTAATTACCGGCCGGTCCCTAATGAGTGATCTTCGCGTAACGTGTGCCGCATGTCCGATCAGGGGGAGCGCGGAACGCGCTGGACCGACATGAGCGAGAACGGAGCCGACGGGGAGATGGCGGACGCGCCCACCGGCCCGCTGCCCGCACAGCCCGCCGCCGGGCGCGCTCCGCGGGCCGACGCCCGGACCTCGACCTCGCCCCGCAGTTCGTTCCCCGAGATCGAGGTGAAGGTCCCCGAGGTCTCGATCCCCGAGCCCACCGGACGCACCGAGTTCTCCGACCCCGACCCGGTCCCGGCGCCCGTCGAGGACGAGCCCGAGCCCGAGTACCACGACGTCTGGGGCAAGGTCGAGGCCCCGCACCTGCGCAGAGGCCCGGCCGAGGAGCCGCCGTCCGCCGCGCCCGCTGACGAGTTCGGCGCTGCCGCCGACGTGCCCGCCGCCGCTTCCGGTGAGCAGGAGCCCGCGTCGGTCCCCGCCTCCCACGCGGACGAGCCCGTCCGCCACGAGCACGCGCCCCACGAGCACGAGTACGCGCCCGGTGAGCACGAGGCTGCGCGCCGCGAGCACGAGGCCGCGCCCCGCGAGCACGAGGCCGCGCGCCGCGAGCACGAGCCCGCGCGCCGGGCGGACGAGCCCGCGCCCTACGGGCACGACTCCGCGGACGGCGAGTACGGCTCGGCACCGCACGAGCAGGAGTCTGCGCCGCAGGGGCGTGGCGCTGAGGCTCGGGTGGACGAGTACGCGGCGCGGGCCTATGAGGCGGCGCCGTCCGTTGAGGCGAAGCTGCCGCAGGAGACGCGGGATCTGGCGGACGTCGTGGGGCCGGTCGATTTCGGCGCCGGGGCGAGCCGCGAGTACGAGGCGGGCGGCCCGGATTCGGGGCCGTGGTGGCATGACGAGCCGCGCGAGCCCGTTCCTGCCTGGGAGGAGCCGAAACCGGCCCCCGCGCATGAGCGTGCTCCGTCCGTCCGCGAGGCCATGGGCACGGGCCCGGCCGCGTCCGGCGTCGGCCATTCGGTGGAAAACGCCGCGCACGTCCCCGCGCGCGGCCAGGATGTGCCGGTGGCTTCCGCACACGATGACATCAAGGTCGCTCCGGTGGAGGAGCAGGGCGGCCAGGCCGCCTGGGAGGGCTCGCTGTTCGAGGGCGGCCCCGACCACTCCGGGGCCGACCAGCACGGCGGCGACGGCCGGTACGCGGCCGTGGCCGATCCGACCGCGGCGTCCGCGACGGCGCGTCCGGGACGGCCGAGCAGCGGGAACTGGCAGATGCCGGGCTGGATGGCGGACGAGAAGTCGGCCGACTCCATGCTCGGCGGCGACGGCCCGGACGGGCACTCCGGCGGGTTCGACGAGGACTCCGGGAAGGGCCGGTCGTCCCGGGTTGCGCTGTTCGGCGGCGTCGGCCTGCTGGTCGTGGCGCTGATCGCGGCCGGCGGCGTCTACTTCATGCAGAAGAAGAAGGACTCGCCCGCCGCGTCCACCACCGAGGACCGGCCGAACCTGCCCGCCGCGACGCAGAAGAAGCACCCGCCTAAGGTCCAGCTTCCGCCGGAGAAGCCGCTGGCGAAGTTCGCCGGGAAGCCCGGGAAGGTCGCCGGGCGGGCGAGCGACGAGAAGTCCGGGCTGTCGTATCCGCGGTTCGCCGAGCCGTGGCAGGTGGCGACCAAGAAGAACAAGCTGGCGGTGACCGGCTGGTCGGGCCAGCAGGTCCTGGTCACCGAGAAGCACGGCGAGCAGGCGGGGGGCGGCCGGCTGCTCACCGGGACGCTGGCCCCGGCGCTGCAGTCGCACTACAAGGGCCCGGAGAGCCTCCGGACGGTCGCGGCGCTCGCGGCGAACGGCTTCGAGAAGGACTACTACGGGTTCCAGCACGACTCGGCGCCGCTGGCCTCGCAGGAGCTGTCGGTCGGCACGCACAAGGGCTGGCTGGTCGCGGAGTACTACAAGTACAAGCGGCCCGGCGTCCGGGCGACCGGCGAGGTCGTGGTCACCGCGGTCGTGGACACCGGCCACAAGGCCCCGGCGGTCGTGTTCGCCTCGCTGCCGAACACCCAGCGCAAGCTGTGGCCGGACCTCAACCTCTTCGTGGACGGGCTCAAGGTCGCTCCCTGACCTGACCTGACCGGACGCCCCGTCTCCGGCTCGCTCGCCCGGGACAACCGAACGCCATTCCAATAAGCTCTCGCTTACATCCGAGCGAGAGGTGCGGCCATGGCGATCGGACTGACCGAGGAGCACGAGGCGCTCGCCGCGTCCGTGCGGGGACTGGTCGAGCGGCACGGGGTGGACCGGGCGGCCCGGGCCGCCGTCCAGGACGGCCAGGACGGGCGCGCGGGCCTGCGGCGGCCCGTGTTCTGGGACGCGCTCGCCGCGCAGGGCCTGCTCGGACTGCATCTGGCCGAGGCGCACGGCGGGCAGGGCGGCGGCCTGCTGGACCAGGCGGTGGTGCTGGAGGAGCTGGGCCGCGCGCTCGCTCCGGGCGCCCACCTGCCGACCGTCCTGGGGTCCGCGATCATCGAGGCGGGGGGCGGGAAGCCCGCCGCCGCGCTCCTTCCGGCCCTGGCGGACGGGTCGCGCACGGCGGCCGTCGCGCTCACCGGTGCGCTGTCCGGGGACGGCGGAACGGTCGGCCCGGTCCTCGGCGCGCCCCTCGCCGACCTGCTCGTCCTGCCCCTGGACGGCGGTGACCGCTGGGTCGTCGTGGACGCGGCCGATGTCCAGGTGGAGCCGCTCGAATCGCTCGACCTGACCCGTCCGGTCGGGCAGGTGACGGTCGACGGGCTCGCGGGCGCCGACCCCGACTGGATCATCGAGGGCGTGGACGGGCGGGCGCTCGCGACCGTCCTGCTGGGGGCGGAGGCGTGCGGCGTCGCGGCCCGCGCCCTGGACGACGCGGTCGCCTACGCCAAGCTGCGCGAGCAGTTCGGCCGGCCGATCGGGAGGTTCCAGGGCGTCAAGCACCGGTGCGGCCGGATGCTGATCGACCTCGAACGCGCCCGCGCCGCCGTCTGGGACGCCGCCCGCGCGCTGTCCGAGGAC
>NZ_JBFAOF010000303.1:0-7499 GCF_040675125.1 Spirillospora sp. NPDC049652
GTGGCGCACGCCTCGGGCCGCACCCAGTCGGTGTTCGACAACGGGCTGCCGCTCGCGGCCACCGACTGGATCAGCGACGGCACGCT
This sequence comes from Spirillospora sp. NPDC049652, assembly GCF_040675125.1. Classification (NCBI taxonomy): domain Bacteria; kingdom Bacillati; phylum Actinomycetota; class Actinomycetes; order Streptosporangiales; family Thermomonosporaceae; genus Spirillospora; species Spirillospora sp. NPDC049652. The sequence continues at coordinate 87 of NZ_JBFAOF010000303.1, forward strand.
GGCCGCGCTGGCCCAGACCCGCCGGTCGGCGGAGGCCACCGGGCTGCCGGTCACCCCGCCGGTGGACAACCTGCTCATGTCCGGCCCGGACGGCGCGGACGCCACGCTGGAGGACATGGTCGCCCGCACCGGGCGCGGCCTGCTGCTGACCTGCCTGTGGTACATCCGCGAGGTGGATCCGCAGTCGCTGCTGCTCACCGGCCTCACCCGCGACGGGGTCTACCTGGTCGAGGACGGCGAGGTCGTGGGCGCGGTGAACAACTTCCGGTTCAACGAGAGCCCGGTGGACCTGCTCGGCCGGCTCGCCGAAGTAGGCGGGTCCGTCCCGACGCTCGCCCGCGAGTGGTCGGACTACTTCCAGCGGACGGCGATGCCGCCCGTGCGGGTGCCGGACTTCAACATGTCCACGGTCTCCCAGGCGTCCTGACGCGGTTCCGGTCCGGCGCCCGGCCGGCGGGCGGCCCCCTGCTCCGGGGCCGCCCGCCGGCGCGTTCAGGGGCCTCTCAGGGCGTTGAGGTCGCCCTTTCGTGCCCGTTGGGGCTTTCTTCAGGATTCATTCAGAATCAGCGGGGTGTTTTGCCTGACCTGGTGTCGCTGTTCGGCGATAGGGGGACTAACGTTAAATCGTGAAGGTCAAGCACCAGCGTGGGCCGCAGGTCGTCTACACGGTCACCAACGCTCCCCGTCCGCTGTCGGAGGACATCAGCCGCCGCCAGAAGCGGTACCTGCTGTCCATGAGCATCCGCACGGTCTGCTTCCTCGGCGCGGTCTTCAGCGGGGTGGCGGGCGCTCCCCTGTGGGTCGTGGGCCTGTTCGTGGTCGGTGCGGTCTTCCTGCCCTACATCAGCGTGGTGGTCGCCAACGGCGGGCGCGAGCCGGTGTCCCGGGCGCGGTTCGACGGCCCTGGCGACCATGACCGCAATGAGGTTTCCGGACATCGACCAGAAATCGGGTCGTGACATTCTCTTGACTCGGGCCGGGGGGTTTCGGTGTACGATTTGTACCGGCGCTCTGGTCCCCCGTCGGGGCGCCCGTGCCGGTGTTCCGGGCCCCCGTCGGAACACCGATGATGCGACGCCGGGTGGATTGCCCCCGTATCCACCCGGCGTCGCTTTTACTTTCTCCAGGCCCTTCGCGGATGATCCCATGCCGTCCTGCAGGGACGGCCTTTGGCCCGCTTTGGGGCGTCCTGCCGGCGAAGTGAGGCCTCACCAGGCGCGGAGCCGCGGCTAGCGGTCCGCCGGCCGGGAGGCAAGGCCCAACGTCGGCCGCATCAGGCCAGCGACCGAAACCCCTTCCCGCTGAACTTCCGCCGCGTCTGACTCGTCCTGCTCGTCCCGCTCCGTCCGCCGCGCCTCTGCCGGGCCTCTGCCGGGCCTCTGCCGGGCCTCTGCCGGGCCTCTGCCGCGCCTCAGGGGCTGACGGCGAGGAACAGGAAGCTGGCGAAGACCGCCAGGTGCAGGCCCGCCTGGAGCAGGGTCGCGCGGCCGGGGACCACCGTCAGCATGGACACCACGACCGCGATCGCCAGCAGCACCATGTGCACCGGCTCCAGGCCGAGCTTGAGCGGCCCGGACAGCCAGATCGACGCGACCGCGATCACCGGGATGGTGAGCCCGATGCTCGCCAGCGCCGAGCCGAACGCGAGGTTCAGGCTGATCTGGAGCCGGTCCCGGGCGGCGGCCCGGACCGCCGCGATCGTCTCCGGCAGCAGCACCAGCAGCGCGATCACCACGCCGACCACGGCCTGCGGCAGGTCCGCCGACGCCACCACCGACTCGATCGTCGGGGACTCGACCTTCGCCAGCCCGACCACCCCGACCAGGGCCATCAGCAGCAGCCCGAGGCTGGTCAGGGTGGCCCGGCCGGAGGGCCGCGCGGCGTGCCGGTCCTCCTCGATGAGCTCGCCGCTGCCGCGGTCCACCGGCAGGAAGTAGTCGCGGTGCCGGATGGTCTGGGTGAGCACGAACAGCCCGTACAGCACCACCGAGGCCACCGCCGCGAAGGTCAGCTGGGCCGGGGTGAACTCGTTGCTGGCGCGGCCCCTGGTGAAGGTCGGCAGCACCAGGCTGAGGGTCGCCAGGGTCGCGACGCTGGCGAGCGCGCCGCCCGCGCCCTCGGCGTGGAACACGACGGTGTGCCGGCGGACGACCCCGACCAGCAGCGAGATCCCGACGATCCCGGTCGTGGTGATCATCACGGCGGCGAACACGGTGTCCCGGGCGAGGGTGGCGGCCTTGCCGCCGGAGCCGGAGACCATCATGCTGACGATCAGCGCGACCTCGATCACGGTCACCGCGACGGCGAGCACCAGGGAGCCGAACGGCTCCCCGACCCGGTGGGCGACCACCTCCGCGTGGTGGACGGCGGCCAGCACCGCCCCGCACATCAGCAGGCCGACGAGCGCCGCCACCGGGTACGACAGCGCCCGCCCCCAGGTGGCGGCCAGCGCCAGCAGCCCCAGCCACGGCATCACCCCGGTCCAGGTGATCCTTCGCCCAGCGACAGCGATCATGTACGGATAGTGCCCGCTCACTCCCGGCGTCCACCAAGGTCCGCGCTGGTGGACAGGGGTTTTACGGCTTTCGTCCAGTAAATTTTCCGGTTCGCCGGGAGGACCCGGCCCTCCTCCGGACCCGCGTGCGCGGGCCGGTCCCGCCCGTAACTAGAATCCTGTTCGAAGATGCGCCCCGGACGTCCCCCGAGGGACCGCCGGGAGCGGACAGACCGCCGAGAGAGGGGCCGCGCCGTGCGCCGTACGCTGTTCAACGAGGACCACGAGGCGTTCCGGGAGACCATCCGGGCGTTCATCGACGCCGAGGTCGCGCCGCGCTACGAGGAGTGGGAGAACGCCGGCCACCCGCCGCGCGACTTCTACCGGCAGCTCGGCGAGCTGGGCGTGTTCGGCATCCAGGTCCCCGAGGAGTACGGCGGCGCGGGCGAGACCAGCTTCAAGTACCAGGCGGTCATCGCCGAGGAGTGCGCGCGCGCCGGGGTGAGCTTCGGCGGCTACAGCGTCCACGTGAACCTCTGCCTGCCCTACCTGCTGAAGTACGCTAACGAGGAGCAGAAGAAGCGCTGGCTGCCCGCGTTCGTCGCCGGCGACGCGATGTTCGCGATCGCGATGACCGAGCCCGGCACCGGCTCGGACCTCGCGGGCATCGCGACCACCGCCCGGCGGGACGGCGACCACTACGTCCTCAACGGCGCCAAGACCTTCATCACCGGCGGCGTCCTCGCCGACCGGATGCTGGTCGTCGCGCGCACCTCCCCCGCGACCCCGGAGAACCGCCGCGCGGGCCTGTCCATCCTCGTCGTGGACACCAAGAGCGAGGGCTACTCGGTCGGCCGCAAGCTGGAGAAGATCGGCCTGCGCTCGTCCGACACCGCCGAGCTGTCCTTCGCCGACGTCCGCGTGCCGGTGGAGGACCTGCTCGGCGAGGAGGGGCGGGGCTTCGAGTACCTCACCCACAACCTGGCCGAGGAGCGCCTGGGCATCGCGCTCAGCTCCTACGCCTCGGCGGCCGCCGCCGTGAACTTCGCCAAGGACTACGTCCAGCAGCGCCAGGTGTTCGGCAAGACCGTGTCGTCCTTCCAGAACACCAAGTTCGTGCTGGCCGAGTGCCAGACCGAGGTGGAGGCGGCCCGCTCGCTGGTCGACCGCTGCATCGAGGCCCTGGACGCCGGGGAGCTCACCCCCGCCGACGCCGCCGTCGCCAAGCTGTTCTGCACCGAGGCGCAGGCCCGCGTGGTGGACAAGTGCCTGCAGCTGCACGGCGGCTACGGCTACATCCTGGAGTACCCCATCGCCCGCCTGTACGCCGACGCGCGCGTCGCGCGCATCTACGGCGGCACCAGCGAGGTCCTGAAGACGATCATCGCCAAGGACATGAAGGTCTGACCCGCCGAGCCGGGAGAAAACGAACCGGGCGCGTCCGGCAAGGGACGCGCCCGGTTCCTGAAGGCAGGTGGTGAGGAGAGCGAGGGGACTAGGAGCAAAGGTGAGAAGGAAGCCCCCTCATGGCCTCACCGCGATCACGCTAACACTCAGACCGGGATGAGGTCACGCAGGTTTTCCGGCGTGATCACCCGCGTCCCCTCCGGCAGGCCCTCGGGGCGTTCCAGGCCCAGGTAGGTGACCGGGCGCCCGTCCGCGGCGGCGGGCGAGGAGGCGTCCCAGCGGACGACCTCGGCGCCCCGTGCCGCCATCAGCTCGACCAGGTGCCCGACCGTGAGGTACTCGCGGTCCACGAAGGCGCGCAGCAGGGCCGTGACGCTGACGTGGCTGCTCTCGACCTGGTTGTAGGCGGGGCTGCCCGTCAGGTAGAGGTGCAGCCAGCGGGCCGTCCAGGTGCCGTCCTCGTTCCGCTGGAAGACCAGCGGCAGCGCGACCCGGCCGGGACCGCGCAGATCGGACTTCATGCGGACGGTGTGCGGCTCGTACGGACGGCCCTCCTGCTCGGGGTCGCGGGTCATGTAGCCGAAGAACGACTCCTCGACCTGGTCGAACCCCTCACCGCCGTAGATGTGCACCTGCGGCAGCACGTAGGTGCGCTCGAACCGTCCGAGCCGGATGTCGATGAACTCGCTCGCGCCCTCCGGGGCGTTGGTGATGTCGCCGGAGTGCGCGCCCGCCCCGTCCCTGAGGTTGGTGAACGAGATCCAGGCCGGGGAGCCGAAGCCGCTGGACAGCATGAGCGCGGAGAGGTCGTAGTCGGTCATCGCCCCGCGCTGCCGCCAGTACATGAAGAACCGCAGCACCTCGCCCTCGACGCGCGAGCGCGAGCCGCGCGGCAGGACGGCGAAGCCCCCGGCCGCGGCCCGGCCGCTGAGCGGGAGCGCCACGTCCAGCATGTCCGGGTCGACGAGCAGCCGGCCCTCGGCGGGCAGGCGGCGCGCGACCTCGGCGTCGAGGAGGGCGGTGAGGCGCTCGCGCACCGGCTCGGGGAGGGGACCGCGGGTCTCCAGGGCCGCCCAGGCGCGGCCGCGGCGGTTCACGAACACGCGCTGCGGGCGGTTCCGCTTGGCCTTGCTCTTCCGCTTCGCCTTCCGGCCGTCCGGGGCGTCCTCGACGTCCGGGGCGGCGGGCTTCGCTCGGTTGGCCAGGTGCTCGCGGACGGACAGCAGCACGCGTCCGGACACGTCCTTCGCAGTGCGCTCGGCGGCGGTGAGGACGGCCTCCTGCTCGCCGGGGAGCAGCGGCATGCGCAGGAGCCGGTCCAGGGCGCGGAACAGGCGTCCGGGCATGGTCGCCAGCAGCTCTACCGCACCGAGGACGTCGCCCGCCGCGAGCAGCGCCTCGATCCGGGCGTCCGGGGTCGGCGCGGGCTTGTCCCCGCGCGCGACGGCGAACACGTCGGCGGCGTGCGGCCAGCGCGGGTACTCGTGCGGGTGCAGCCGTTCGCCGAGGCGCTTCCAGCGCTCGGCGTGGACGCCGGTGTCGGCGAGCTTGGCCGGATTCCGCGCGACGACCCGGTCGAGGCCGCCGAGCAGCGCGCGGCGGGTCCGGCGCGGGAAGGCGGGGAAGCGGGTCGGCTCCTGGAGGGTGACGTCGCCGCCCGCGAGCGCGCAGGCGAGGCGCAGCACGTCGGTGACGGTGTCGAGCAGCGGCTCGCCGCCCGCCTCGAGGCGCGCGCGGTTGATGACGGCGCGGATCTCCCGCACCGGGATCTGCTCCGGCTGCGGTCCGTGCACGCAGTGCACGGCGAGGACGGCGAGGTCGCGGGCGTCGTCCTCGTTCAGCGGGGTGGCGCTCCCGCCGAGCGCGAGGTACAGGCCGGTGGCCTCGCTCTCCAGGTCCCCGCCGAGGTGCAGGACGGTCACCCGGTCGCGGGCGGACGCCGCCAGCTCGTCGTGCCGGGCGAGCATCTGCTCGTAGGTGTGCTGGTAGCTCCCGTAGGTGGAGAGCGTGAGCAGGTCGAGCGTGCCCTCGCTGAGCGCGGTCTCGGCCTTGGTCCGGTCGGCGGGCTCGGAGAACGTCGCGCGGACGCAGTCCATCCAGAACTCGAAGGTGTCCGGGACGTTGCGCGGGAAGTCGATGAAGTAGGTGTTGTGCCGGACGTGGTCGCCGACCATCTCCCGGACGGTCGCGAGCGTCCGCACGGCGAGGCTCACCACGGTCTGGCCGTCCAGCCGGGACAGCGCGGCGAGCAGGTCGCCGGACAGCTTGAACCCGACGGCCATCAGCGCGGCGTCGAACCGCCGCGCCATGCCCGCGCCGTCCCCGGCCGGGCTGTTCCCGGCCGGCCCGGGCGGAAGCGGGACGCGCCGGGTGTGGCGGACGACGAGGGCCTCCAGGTCGGTCTTCATCCGGACATGGTGGCAAACCGGGCCCGGCTAGACCATCGGGTTTTCCAGCTGCCCGCGCAGCACCCGCGGGGCCTCGGCGAGGGACGGCCCGTACCAGGTGAGGTGGCGGCCCCCGACCAGCGCGCACGGCACGCCGGGGAACGCCTCGGGGCCGTCCTCGGCGGTGAAGGCGTACGGCTCGTCCGGCAGGACGACCAGGTCCGGCCGCGCGGCGTTCAGCTCCCCCACGGGGATCTTCGGGTAGCGGTCGGGATGGTCCGCGTAGAGGTTCTCCACGCCGAGGCGGCGCAGGACGTCGCCGGTGAAGGTGTCGCGGCCGACGACCATCCACGGCCGCCGCCACACCGGGATGACCGCGCGCAGCGGCGGCGACGCGGGCTCGACGGACGCCCAGGCCCGTTCGGCCTCCTCCAGCCAGGCCGGGACGTCCAGCCCGCAGCCGTCGGTGAGCATCGCGCGGAGCTGGGTGAACGCGTCGTCCACGGTGCGGATGTCGGTCACCCAGACGCGCAGCCCGGCCGCGCGGAGCAGGTCGAGGTCGGGCGCGCGGTTCTCCTCGGCGTTGGCGAGCACGAGGTCCGGCCGGAGCGCCCGGACGGCCTCCAGGTCGGGGTTCTTGGTGCCGCGCACCCGCGTGACGTCGAGTCCGGCGGGATGGCTGCACCAGTCGGTGGCCCCGACCAGGGCCTCCGGCGCCGTCGCCGCGACCGACTCGGTCAGCGACGGCACCAGCGACACGATCCGCCTCGCGGCCGCCATGCCCGCCATGCCCGCCGGGCCCTCAGACGTTGCGGCGGTACTGGCCGCCGACCTCGAAGAAGGCGTCGGTGATCTGCTGGAGGCTGCACACGCGCGCCGCGTCCATCAGCACCGCGAAGACGTTCTCGCCGGACCGGGCGGCGTCCTTCAGCGCGGCGAGCGCCGCCTCGGAGCCGTCGCGGTGCTCGTTCTGGAAGGCGCGGACGCGGTCCAGCTGCGAGCGCTTCTCGTCCTCGGTCGCGCGGGCCAGCTCCAGCGACTTGCCGCCCTCCTGCTCCCCGTCCGGGCTGCGGAAGGTGTTGACGCCGACGATCGGCAGCGACCCGTCGTGCTTGCGCTGCTCGT
>NZ_JBFAOF010000304.1:0-7495 GCF_040675125.1 Spirillospora sp. NPDC049652
CCCCGCACCCCCCGCAGTCCCCGGCGTCACGGCCGCCCGCGACGCTCATCGACGCGCCGCAGCCGCCGAACCTCAACGCGCCCCACCGCGACGCGCCGCACCGCACGGCGCCGCACCCACCCCCTCAGGCACCGCCGCCGCTGCCGCCCGAGTTCAAGCCACCCGGGGAGACCCCGTGACAACACCCCAGATGTCCGTTCCGGGCGCGGCGGCGCTGCGCCAGACGGGACGGCTCTTCGCCTTGGCGGGCACCGTGCTCGCCATGACGTTCAAACGGCCCTTCCAGGTCCGCGAGCTGATCCAGCAGTTCTGGTTCATCGCCTCGGTCGCGATCCTGCCGACCATGCTCGTCTCCATCCCGTTCGGCGCGGTCATCTCGCTGCAGGTCGGGTCCCTCGCCAAGCAGCTCGGCGCGCAGTCGCTCACCGGCGGCGCGTCGGTGCTGGCGGTCGTCCAGCAGGCCAGCCCGCTGATCGTCGCGCTGCTGATCTCCGGCGCGGCCGGTTCGGCGATCTGCGCCGACCTCGGCTCCCGGACGATCCGCGAGGAGATGGACGCCATGGAGGTCATGGGCGTCTCGCCGATCCAGCGGCTCGTCGTCCCCCGGGTGCTCGCCTGCACCGCCGTCGCCGTCCTGCTGAACGGCCTGGTGTCGGTGGTCGGCGTCGCGGGCGGCTACTTCTTCAACGTCGCGCTCCAGGACGGCACCCCCGGCGCGTACCTGGCGAGCTTCTCCGCCCTGGCGCAGCTCCCCGACCTGTACGTGAGCGAGCTGAAGGCGCTGCTGTTCGGGTTCATCGCCGGGGTCGTCGCGTCCTACCGGGGGCTGAACCCGCGGCCCGGCCCGAAGGGCGTGGGCGACGCGGTGAACCAGTCGGTGGTCGTCACGTTCCTGCTGCTGTTCTTCGTGAACCTCGTGATGACCGCGATCTACCTCGAAGTCGTCCCGCCGAAGGGGGCCTGATGGCGAGCGTCAGAACCATCCGGCCGCACACGTGGCTGGACCAGCCGGGCGACCAGCTCGGCTTCTACATCCGGGCGCTGCTGTGGACGCCGCGCGCGCTGCGCCGCTACCCGCGGGAGATCATCCGGCTGCTCGGCGAGGTCGCGTTCGGCTCCGGCGCGCTCGCCGTCATCGGCGGCACGGTCGGCGTCATGCTCGGCATGACGGTCTTCACCGGCGTCGTCGTCGGCCTGGAGGGCTACGCGGCGCTCGACCAGATCGGGTCGTCGGCGTTCACCGGGTTCGTCTCCGCGTACTTCAACACCCGCGAGATCGCGCCCCTGGTTTCCGGGCTCGCCCTGTCGGCGACGGTCGGCGCGGGCTTCACCGCGCAGCTCGGCGCGATGCGCATCAACGAGGAGATCGACGCGCTGGAGGGCATGGGCATCACCAGCCTCCCGTACCTGGTGACGTCCCGGATCGTCGCCGGCACGGTCGCGATCATCCCGCTGTACGGGATCGGGCTGCTGAGCTCGTTCCTCGCCTCGCGGGAGGTGACCGTCCTGGTCAACGGCCAGTCGACGGGCACCTACGACCACTACTTCAACCTGTTCCTCGCGCCCGAGGACGTGGTGCTGTCGTTCGCCAAGGTGCTGATCTTCAGCGTCATGGTGATCCTGGCGCACTGCTACTACGGCTACCGCGCCGTCGGCGGTCCCGCCGGGGTGGGCGTCGCGGTCGGCCGGGCCGTCCGGACCGCGATCGTGCTGATCAGCGTGACCGACTTCTTCGTCAGCCTCGCCATCTGGGGCGCGACGACGACCGTGAAGGTGACGGGGTAGCGATGGCGCGTTCGACGACCCTCCAGACGCTGGAGAAGCGCGGCCTCGGCGTGGCGTTCCTGCTGGTCCCCGCGCTGCTGATCTGGCTGTCCATCGCGATCTACGAGAAGAAGTTCACCAAGGTCACGATGGTGACCCTGCACACCTCGACCGCCGGGCACGAGATGCACGAGAACGCGGACGTCAAGGTCCGCGGCGTGGTGGTCGGCGAGGTGCGCACGATCAGCACCGAGGGGAACGGCGCCGTCCTGAAGCTGGCCCTCCAGCCGGACAAGGCGAAGTTCGTCCCGAGCGACGTGCAGGCGCAGCTCCTCCCGACGACGGTGTTCGGCGCGCGGTTCGTGTCGCTCGTCCCGCCGGCCGGATCGACGGCCTCGCCCGTCCACGACGGCAGCCAGATCAACGAGGACCACAGCCAGAACGCGGTGGAGCTGTCGCAGGTCCTCAACAACACGATGGCGCTGCTCAACACGCTCCAGCCCGCGAAGCTGTCGGCCACGCTGAACGCGATGTCCACGGCGCTGGAAGGACGCGGCGACCAGATGGGCCGCAACCTCGTCCAGCTCGACCGGTACCTGCGCAAGCTGAACCCGGACCTGCCCGCGCTCAGCGAGAACTTCCGGCGGCTCGCGACGTTCTCCCAGAACTGGGCGGACGCCTCCCCGGACCTGCTCGACGCGCTCACCGACTTCACCACCACCAGCCGGACGGTCGCCGAGCAGCGGCAGAACCTGTCGGAGCTGTTCGTCACGACCGGCCAGGCGGCCGACGAGCTGTCGCGCTTCTTCGCCATGAACGGCGGCAACATCATCGCGCTGTCGGCGGCGAGCCGCGGCACGCTCGACGTGATGCGCCGGTACGCGCCCGCCGCGCCCTGCACCTTCCGCGCGCTCGCCGACTTCGTCCCGCAGATGGACCGGATGCTCGGCAAGGGCACCGGCAAGCACGGCGTCCACGCGATGGTCGTGTCGGTGCAGCAGAAGGGCCGGTACGTGGCGGGCAAGGACGACGTCCACTACGGGCCGGGCGGCGGTCCGCGCTGCTACAGCGCCCCCTACTACCCCGGCGGCGGCAAGTCCCCGAAGGCCGTGCGGGTGGGCGCGCCCACCGCGGGCGCGGTCCCCGGCTCCGGACTCGGCCCCGCCAACTCGGCCTCGGAGAACGACCTGGTGAACGAGTTCGTCGCGCCGTCCATGGACGAGGTGCCCGACCGGCTTCCGGACTGGTCCTCGGTCCTGGTCGGCCCCATCTACCGCGGGACGGAGGTGACGGTGAAGTGAAACTCGCCGGCCAGGGGCTCAAGGGCCTCGGCGTCCCGCTGATCAGCTCGATCATCTTCATCGTGGTGACGGTCGCCTCGACCGCGCTGCTCGCGGCCAGCATCACCGACACCACCTCCGGTGACCGGGTCTCCTACTACGCCAAGTTCAGCGACGTCGCGGGCCTGCACCCGGGCCACGGCGTGCGGATCGCGGGCGTCCGGGTCGGCCAGGTCGACAAGATCAGCGTCACCGACCACCGGCTCGCGCTGGTGAAGTTCTCGGTCGACCGGAACCGGCGGCTGCCCTCCGGGGTCACCGCGTCGGTGAAGTACCTGAACCTGGTCGGCGGACGGTACGTCGCGCTCGACCAGGGCGCGGGGACTCCGGGCGCGTACCTGCCGCGCGGCGGGACGATCCCGGTGGACCACACCACCGGCCCGCTGAACCTGACGCAGCTCTTCCAGGGCTTCCAGCCGCTCATGCAGGCGCTGTCGCCCGGTGACGTGAACAAGCTGTCGGAGTCGATCGTCCAGGTGCTCCAGGGCGAGGGCGGGACGGTCACCGGCCTGCTCCGCACGGTCGGCCAGCTCACCAACACCCTCGCCGACCGCGACCAGGTGATCGGCGACGTCATCCACAACCTCACCACCGTCGTGGAGACCGTCAACAACCGCGACCGGCAACTGGTGACGCTGGTCCGGACGCTGCGCGAGTTCACCTCGGGCCTCGCCGCCGACCGCAAGACGATCGGCGCGTCGCTGGAGGGCATCTCCGAGCTCGCCGACACGACCGCCGGGTTCCTCAACGAGGGCCGGGAGCCGCTGCGCAACGGCATCGTCCAGCTCGACCGGCTCGCGACCAACCTGAACCGCGACCAGCCGCTCGTGGAGAACTTCCTGCGGCGGTTCCCGGAGAAGGCCGACACCATCGGGCGGCTCGGCTCCTACGGCTCGTGGATGAACTTCTACCAGTGCGAGGTCCAGTTGATCGGCGTCCACTATGCCGGTTCCGACATCGACCACCGCCCGCCGCCCACCGGCGTCCCGCTGAAGGACGCGAGGTGCCGCGGATGAGCCGACGGATCCTGCCGCGCGTGAAGCCGCTGCGCGACCGCAACCCCATCCCGATCGCCGTCATCGGCATCGTGCTGATCCTGGTCGCCGGGTTCCTCGCCTACCGGGTGGACGACCTCCCGGTCGTCGGCGGCGGCACCACCTACAAGGCGTACTTCTCCGAGGCCGCCGGGCTCAAGGACGGCCAGGAGGTCCGCGTCGCGGGCGTGAAGGTCGGCAAGGTCACCGGCGTCTCCCTCGCCGGGAACCGGGTGAAGGTCACCTTCCGGGTGAAGCACACCTGGGTCGGCGACGCCAGCACCGCCACCATCATGATCAAGACGCTGCTCGGGTCGAAGTACCTCGCGCTCGACCCGCTCGGGGCGCGCGAGCAGAACCCCCGCGAGCCGATCCCGCTGAACCGCACGGTCGCGCCGTACGACGTGACCGCCGCGTTCCAGGACCTCGGCCGCACCTTCCAGCAGGTCGACTCGACCAAGCTCGCGCAGAGCCTCACCACGCTCTCGCAGACCTTCGAGAACACTCCGCCCCAGGTGCGGTCGGCCCTCACGGGCCTGTCCGCGCTGTCCAAGACGATCGCCAGCCGGGACGCCGACCTCGCGCGGCTGCTCGCCGGGACCAAGCAGCTGTCCGGCACGCTCGCCGCGCAGAACGCGCAGTTCGAGACGCTGTTCAAGGACGGCAACCTGCTGCTGGCCGAGCTGCGCAACCGGCGCGAGGCGATCCACCGGCTGCTCACCGGCACCGCGGCCCTCGCCGACGCGCTGGTCAAGCTCGTGGACCGCCTGAAGGGCCCGATCACCCCGATGCTGGCTCACCTGGACCAGGTCACCGACATGCTCGAACGCAACCAGTCCAACCTCGACCGGGCCATCCGCGTCGCGGCCCCCTACACCCGCGTGGTCGTCAACTCCACCGGCAACGGCCGCTGGATCGACGGCTACCTGTGCGGGACCGTCCCCAAGGAGTACCTGGTCAACGGCCGCTGGCAGCCGCCGGCCGTGGGCTGCGAGCCTCCGCACCTGACCGGAGGCCGCTGATGGGAGCGATCAGGGACAACCGGATCCGCGTCCTGGAGATCATCGGCGTGGTGTTCGTGCTGATGATCGCGCTCGCGCTGTACGCGGTGCTCGGCGGCGCGAAGACCCGGGTGATCCGCGCGGACTTCGCGACCGCGATCGGCGTGTACCCCGGCTCGGACGTCCGCGTCCTCGGCGTGAAGGTCGGCAGCATCAAGTCGGTCACGCCGCACGGCCGGAAGGTCTCGGTCGTGATGAAGGTCGACGAGGACGTCCCCGTCCCGGCGGACGCCCACGCGATCGTCATCGCCCCGAACCTGGTGTCCGACCGGTACGTGCAGCTCGCCCCCGCCTACGGCGGCGGCCCGCGGATGCCGGCCGGCGCCACCATCGACGTCTCGCGCACCGCGACGCCGCTGGAGCTGGACGGCCTGTACGACAGCATCCGCAAGTTCAGCGGCGACCTCGGCCCGAACGGCGTGAACGCCCGCGGCGCGCTGTCGTCGGTGATCCACACCGGCGCGGCGAACCTCGACGGCAACGGCCGGATGTTCAACACCACGATCGACAACCTCGGCCGGCTGTCGCAGACGCTGAACAACTCCTCCGGCGACCTGTACGCCACGATCAGCAACCTCAACCGCTTCACCGCGATGCTGCGCGGCAACGACTCGCAGATCCGGCTCGCCGAGCGGCAGCTCGCCGACGTCAGCGGCTTCCTCGCCGCCGACCGCCAGGACCTCGCCGACTCCCTGCGCAACCTCGCGCAGGCCCTGCTGGAGGTGAAGGGCTTCATCACCACCAACCGCGAGGCCCTGAAGCGGAACGTGGACAAGCTCGCCGACGTCACGCAGGTGCTCGTCGACCAGCGCGCCTCGCTCGCCGAGGTCCTCGACAACGCGCCGGTGCTGACGCAGAACGCGCTGAACGCCTACGACCCCGAGACCCGGACGCTGATGTCCCGCGGGAACCTGCTGGAGATCACCAAGGCGTTCGGCAACCTCAACCAGAAGGGGCTGGACGGCACCGGCGCCGACACCCGCCCGGTGTGCGCGGCGGCGTCCGCCCAGACGCCCGCGCTGAAGCTCCAGTGCAACCGGCTGCGGACCAACGGGCTCACCGCGGTCGCGCCCTCGCGCTCCGGCGACGTCCCCGCGCTGCCGTTGCCGCCCGCCGGTCAGGTCTACGCAGGGGGAGGTCGGTGATGCGGCGCTTCCGTCTCGCCGGGGCCGTGTCGGCCGTGTCGGCCATGGTGCTCGCGGCGGGCTGCTCGCAGGTGTCGGTCGAGCAGCTCCCGCTGCCCGGCGGCGCGTCGCTGGGCTCGCACCCGTACACGGTGCACGTCCAGTTGCAGAACGCGCTGAACCTCGTCCCGCAGGCCGCCGTCCGCGTCAACGACGTGCCGGTCGGCCGGGTCAAGAAGATCTCGCTGCCCGACAACGCCTGGTACGCGGACGCGACCGTCCTCATCAACGGGGACGTGAAGCTGCCCGCGAACGCGACGGCGAACCTGGAGCAGTCCAGCCTGCTGGGGGAGAAGTACATCAAGATCGCCGCCCCCTCGACCGACGCGTCCGCCCAGCCGCTCGCGAACGGTGCGACGATCCCGCTGTCGCGGACGACCCGCAACGCCGACACCGAGGAGGTGTTCGGCGCGCTGTCGATGCTGCTGTCCGGCGGCGGCCTGCCGCAGATCCGCACGATCACGCGGGAGCTGAACCGGACCCTCGACGGCCGCGAGCCGCAGATCCGCGACTCGCTGGAGCAGCTCGGCAAGCTGACGGGCACGCTGAACACCAACCGCCAGGCCATCGTGGACGCCCTGGACGGCCTGAACCGGCTGTCCTCGACGGTCGCGGCCCGCCGCGGCCAGGTCGACACCGTCCTGACCGACCTGTCGCCGGGCCTCCAGGTCCTGACGGACCAGCGCGGCGAGCTCGTCACGATGCTCCAGAAGCTCGACCACCTGTCGCAGGTCGCGACCGGCGTCCTGGAGCAGAGCCGCGACAACACGGTCGCCGACCTGAACTCGCTGTCGGTGGTGCTGCAGAAACTCGCCGACTCGGGCCGCGACCTGCCGAAGTCGCTCCAGATCCTGTTCACCTACCCCTTCACCGACGAGATGACGAAGGCCGTGAAGGGCGACTACCTGAACGGCTACCTGACGGTCATCGCCGCGCCGGGCAACGACTGCGTCATCCCGCCCGTCAAGGAGACCGACCAGAAGAAGAACGCGCCGAAGCTGCGGGCCCTCGCGCAGACCCCGCCGGCGGGGCCGCTGCCGACGCCGTGCCCGGCGACCAAGGCGTCCGCGCCCGCACCGAAGGCGTCCCCGGCGCCGTCCAACACTCCTCAG
>NZ_JBFAOF010000305.1:0-7474 GCF_040675125.1 Spirillospora sp. NPDC049652
CGCGCCCGCCCGCACCGCGGCCGCGCCCGCGCCCCGCGTCACGTTCGTCGACGCCGGGCAGAGCTCCGCGCAGATCGACAGGTTCTGGACCAAGCAGCGGATCGCGAGCGCGAAGGAGTACCGCGCTCCGGCCGCGTCGGCGGCGGCCACGGGTGGTTCGTTCGACGCGTCCGCGCAGGGCGCGCCCTACGTCCGCACCGGCACCCTGCCCAAGGGCGAGGCCGGGAAGGTCACCGCGCAGTGGCGCAAGCCCCCGGCGCTCGGCAGGCTGTTCTTCAGTCTCAAGGGCAAGACCTGGATGTGCACGGCGACCGTCGTGGTGTCCGACAACCACGACACGATCTCGACCGCGCGGCACTGCGGGTTCGGCGAGGGCGGCTCCAACTACCGGTTCGCCCCCGCGTACTCCAAGGGCAAGGCCCCGCGCGGCTGGTTCACCTGGCGCAAGGCCGGCTGGGTGACCACGCCGGGGGTGAAGGGCGACAACGCCTTCATCGTGCTGAACAAGCGCAGCGGCAAGCACGTGCAGGACGCGGCGGGCTCGGAGGGCGTGGCGTTCAACTACAAGCCGAGCCAGTACTCCACCAACCTGCTCGGCATCCCCGGCGACAAGGACTACGCGTGGCGCTGCTCGGGCAAGCCGCGCGGCAGCAGCGACAAGCGCGTCATCTACCTGGCCAACTGCAAGGGCATGAGCGGCGGGGCGAGCGGCGGCCCGTTCCTCATCAAGTTCAACGCCACCACCGGCGTCGGCTACCAGACCGCGAGCTACTACGGGAGCTGCGGCAGGGACGCCTGCGGCGCGCAGTGGCAGAAGGACGCGCTGGCCGTGTACCGGGGCGCCCAGCACCGCTGAGCTTTCGGCACCTCCCCACCGCACACCGCTGAACAACGCTGACGGCGGGTCGCCCCTGACGGGCGGCCCGCCGTTCGCGTGCGGGCGGTCAGGCCGGTTGGGGTTCCTCCTCGATCCCCAGCGTCTTGACGGTCGCGGACGTCGGGACGTCGTCCTTCGCCGGATACGTCCCGAGGGCCTGGTCGGAGAGGGGCGTGACGACGCCGAACCAGTACCGCTCGTTCCGGAAGTGGTGCAGGCGGTGGCTGCGCCAGGCGGCCCGGTACGGCGCGTGCCGGGGACGGTAGGACGAGTGGATCAGGAAGTGCGTCCACTCGTAGACGGCGAGCGCGGTGAGCGAGGTCGCGATCCCGGTCATGGCCTGCCGCCGCTCCCGCAGGACCGCGGCGTTGAGGACGACGATCCCCGCGACGACCCGGCCGACGACGGGCATCGGGACGAACACCAGCTCGGCGTCGCGCGGGTCGCGGTGGTGCGCGCGGTGCTTGCGCGACAGCAGCGGGTCGATCCGGCGGCCGTTCACCGTCCGCGGCCGCCAGTGCAGCACGCCCACGTGGACGATCCACTCGATGAACGGCTCGGCGGCGACGATGCCGGCGGCCACGGCGGCGTCGCGCCGCGTCCAGCGGCCGAGCGCGAGCCGCGCGCCGACGGCGGCCGCTGCCGCCGGGACGAGCGCCTTCGGGCTCGGATGCCGGAAGAACTCGCGGGCCGCGCCGGACAGCGTCAGGCCGGGCCGGAGCCAGCCGGGGGTCGGGGGGCGTGGGCTCACTCTCGGTCCTCCTCGGGGAAGTGGGCCAGCACGGCTGCGCGGCCCCGGTCGAGCAGCGCGGCGGCGCGGGCGCGGGCCCGCTCGCCGTCCCCGGCCTCGACGGCCGCGACCAGGTCCCGGTGCGCGGCCAGGTCGCGCCGCTCGTCCACCAGGAGCTCGTCGACCAGCGCCTGGGCCGGGCGGTAGGCGTCCAGCAGCACGTTCAGCGACAGCCGGTAGCAGACGTTCCCGGACCCCTCGATCAGCAGGTCCCAGAAGGGCACGTCGAGCGCGGCGAGCGCGGCGGCGTCGTCCGCGCCGCCGCCGTCCCCGGTGACGAGCGCCTCCAGGGCGGTGAGGACGTCGCGGAGGGCGGCGCGGATCTCGGCGGACGCGCGCCCGGCGGCCAGCGAGGCCGCGTCCGCGCCGATCGCCGTGCGCATCTCCATCACCGACCGGACCACCGCCGCGTCGATGCCGCCGTCCGCGCCGAGGAACAGCCGGGGGAGCAGGTCCAGCCCGGCGGTGCGGCGGAAGTCGCGCACCCGGGTGGCCCCGCCGTGCCGGATCTCCACCAGGCCGAGCTGGTCGAGCCGTTGCAGCGCCTCGCGCAGCGCCTGCCGGTTGACGCC
Source organism: Spirillospora sp. NPDC049652 (assembly GCF_040675125.1). Taxonomy (NCBI): domain Bacteria; kingdom Bacillati; phylum Actinomycetota; class Actinomycetes; order Streptosporangiales; family Thermomonosporaceae; genus Spirillospora; species Spirillospora sp. NPDC049652. The sequence continues at coordinate 2,240 of NZ_JBFAOF010000305.1, forward strand.
GAACTCCTCGGTCAGCGCGCGCTCGGCCGGGAGGCGCTCGCCGAGGGGCAGGGTGCCGTCCAGGATCCGGGCCGCGATCTGCTCGAAGACCGCGGTCGCCACCGAGGTCCGCTCGACGGGGGAGAAGCCGCTCATGATCGGATTCTGGGCGTCGGGAGGTCAACATGTCAACTGGTCCGACCAGTAATCCTCCACAAAGGAAGCGCCGGTCGGCGTCGAGGGGGGACGCCGACCGGCGCTCGGCACCGGGTCTCACGGGCCCTTCGCGGGCCCGCCGAATCAGTCGCCCGGGTACGCGCCGCCGCCGTGCTCGGCGTCCAGGGCGTCGTAGTCGGGCGTGTAGCCGCGCTTGGGGATCTCGGCCGCGAACACGACCTCGCGCGGTTTCTTGTAGGAGGCGATCTCGCCCCGCACATGCTCGATGATCTGCTCTTCCGTGGCCTCCGCGCCGTCCCGGAGCACGACCACGGCCTTGGGGGACTGGCCGAACCGCTCGTCCGGGACGCCGATGACGGCCGCGTCCGCGACGGCCGGATGCGTCTTCAGGGCGCGCTCGACCTCGGCCGGGTAGATGTTCTCGTTCGCCGACTTGATCATCCGCAGCTTCGGCCCGACGAAGGTCAGCGTGCCGTCGGCCTCGCGGCGGCCGAGGTCGCCGGTGTGGTGCCAGCCGCCCGCCGCCTTCGCCGCGTTCAGCTCCGGCCGGTTCCAGTAGCCGGAGAACAGGCTGTGCCCGCGCGCGCAGATCTCGCCGACCTCACCTGGTGGCACCTCGTTCCCGTCGGCGTCCAGCAGCCGCACGTGGACGAGCGGGGAGGGGCGGCCCGCGAACCCCGCGCCGCCCATGCCGAGGCCGAGGAAGGTCAGCATGCCGCCCACCTCGGTCTGCCCGTAGCCGCCCATCTTCGACGCGCACCACGGGCTGTCGTCCACCGTGATCATCGCGTCCCACTCGGGGGAGTGCGAGACGAACCGCAGCGAGCCGAGGTCGTACTTCCCGCCCTGGTTCGCCTGGACCAGGCCGTCGATCATCGGTCCGAACAGGAACGCCTGCGTGCACCGCTCGGCCTCGATCAGGCGGCACACCTCCTCCGGCTCGTACGCGGGGGTGAAGACGAGCCGTCCGCCGAGCTGGAACGTCGCGAGCGTGAACATCATCGTCCCGACGTGGAACAGCGGGCCGCAGGCCAGGAACGTGAAGCCGTCCTCCATCTGCCGCATGTGCAGCAGCGACATACTGTGCGCGATCAGCGCGGAGTGGCTCAGCAGCGCGGCGTTCGGACGGCCGTCGAACGCGGCCGTGTACAGGGCGAGGACGGGCGCGTCGTCGTCGGCGGCCTCGGGGAGGTGCGCCTCGCCGGACGCCAGGAACGCCTCGTACTCCTCGCCCGAGCGGATCCAGCGGGTGCCCGGCGCGGCCTGCCCGCGCGCCTTCTCCACCGCCTCCGACTCCTCCCACACCACGACCGCGGGCGTCAGGTCGGCGAGGACGTAGGCGATCTCGTCGGCGGTCTGCCGCCAGTTCGCCGGGCAGAAGACCGCCCCGGCGCGGCCGCAGGCCAGCAGCAGTTCGACCACGCGGAAGGAGTTCTGGCCGAGCCACAGCACCCGCCCGCCCGGCTCCACGCCGGCTGCGGCGAGGGCCCCGGCGAGGCGCGCGACCCGGTCGTCCAGTTCGGGATAGGTCAGCCGGACGTCGCCGTCCACGACGGCCGCGCCGGCCGGACGGCCGCGTCGGTGCTCGGCGAGGACGTCGCCGAGGGTGAGCCGGTGTACTGCGGACATCGCGCCTCCTGGGGGGTGGGGATCAGCGGAACGCGGGCATGACCTCGGCGGCGAAGAACCTCAGGACGTCCTTCATCTCCTCCAGCGGCATCGGCCGGGTGGAGCCGAAGTCGCACATCAGGTGCCCGAAGCCCATCTCCCGGATCGCCTGGATCTGGCCGATGACGCGTTCGGGGTCGCCGATCACCTCGAGCTGCTCCCAGCGGAACTCGCTGTCCACCGAACCGCCCTTCAGGTAGCGGTTCGCGTAGTACTCGAACCCCTTGGCCGCCTGCCCGGTCGCGCGGTCGATGGGCGCGCTCTGCAGGTTGAAGATGCGGGAGCGGTCGAAGGCGGCCTCGAACCGGGCCTGGTCCTCGCGGGCCCGCTCGATGGTCGGCGCGGCGTACACGATGCGGCTGGCGACCAGCTCGACGTCCGCGGTGTCCACGCCGTGCGCGGCGGCGGTCGCGTGCCAGGTCTCGGCGGCCTTGGCGATCTTCTTGAACGGCGCGGCGGGGTCGGCCAGGATCGGCAGCCCGCGCGCGGCGTACATCTCGACGGTCTCCGGGCTGACGGCCGCCACGTGGACCGGGGGATGCGGCCGCTGGACGGGCCTCGGCATCAGGTTCAGCGGGTTCCCGGTCTCGAAGAACCGGCCCTTGTACTCGAAGTTCTCCTGCGTCCAGAGGCCGAGGATGACGTCGAGGGCCTCGTTGAACCGGTCCCGCGCCTCGGCCAGGTCGAGCCCGAAGTTCTCGAACTCGACCGCCTGGTAGCCGCGTCCGATGCCGAGCTGGAGCCGCCCGCCGGACAGCAGGTCCACCATCGCGGCCTCCTCGGCCACGTGGATGGGGTTGTGCAGCGGCAGCACCACGATGCCGGTGCCGAGCCGCAGCCGCTCGGTGCGCGCGGCCAGGTTCGCCAGCATCGTGAAGACGTTCGGGACGGTCCCGTACTCCCGGAAATGGTGCTCGGCGATCCAGACCCCGTCGAAGCCGAGCTCCTCCAGCAGTTCGACGATCTCGATCTGGTACTCGTACACCTCACCCGGGGTCTGCCCCGCGAACTGGTGGAACAGGTGGAAGGCCGAGAACTTCATCGGGCGGTCAGCCACGTCGCAGGCTCCTTCGTCAACGCGCGGGGCGGGCGCCCGCCCGGGGGCGGAGCCGCACCCTGCCAGATTACGTACCAAGCGCTCGCTTGGGAAGCCTAACAGCCCTTCCGGCCGGACGGGAGGCGACCGCCGGTCCGCCGAGACGCAAGCGTTATGGGGTTCTGTGTCAACTTTCGTACGGACCTGGGCGACTTATCGGCATCTGTTGAAAGATCGACTAGAGGAACGGCACCACGTGGGACGAACCACCTTCCTGGCCGCGGGCACGGCGCTGCTCGCCGCGACGCTCACCCTGACCGCCTGCGGTGGCGGTGACGGGGGCAAGAGCGACGGCGCGGCGCCGAAGAGCACGCTGGACGCGGCCACCTCGTCCGCGACCCCGTCCGGCGCCGACAACTCCGCCAAGCCGCCCGCCGAACTGGTGACGGCCGCGCTCGACAACTTCAAGAACGCCAAGTCCGTGCATGTCAAGGCGAACTTCAAGGGCGAGGGCCAGGCGATGAGCCTGGACTTCCACCTCGGCGCGGACCAGTCGGACGGCACCATGCAGGGCGGCTTCGGGAACGGTCCCGCCACCGTGAAGCTCCGGACCGTGGACGGCAAGTTCTACATGGGCGCCGACAGCGCTTTCTGGCAGGGCATGCTCGGGGACAAGACGTTCGCGTCGATGCTCGACGGCAAGTGGGTCCTGTTCCCGGCGAGCCAGGCCAAGCAGTTCAAGACCTTCCTCGGCGTCCGCCAGTTCGACCGGGACGTCTTCGCCCAGCCGCGCAAGGACCTCACGGCGTCCTCGGGGCTCAAGACGAGCCGCGCTGACGTCGGGGGCGTGCCCGCCATCGGGGTCACGGGCCCCGACGGGAAGATGACCGTGTTCACGGCCGCCAACGGGACCCCGCGCCTGCTCCGCCTGAGCTCGACGGCGGCGATCGGTGAGATGCCGGAGGGCACCTTCGACTTCACCGAGTACGACGCACCGCTCCAGATCCAGGCTCCGGCGGACGCGATCGACACCAACAAGATCAAGAAGGCGCGGACCTGAACGAACCCGCCGCCCGGACCACGTGGTCAGGGCGGCGGGCCCTTCTCGTCGGACCTCAGCGGGTGCGGCCGGGGTGGCCCATCGCGGACGGGTCGGCGGCGGGCTCCAGGGCGCGGTCGGCGGCCGGGACCTCGCCGACGCGCCCGAACTCCAGCGTGAGCAGCGCGGCGGCGAGCCAGCCGATGTCGGCCCAGGACCGGAACACGACGCTGCGCGGCTTGTAGTCGGGCCGGAACTTGCGGTCGAACAGGTACAGCGACTCGACCGCGATCCACGGGTCCAGCAGGTGGAGGGCCTGGTAGCCGGCCTTCTCGACCGGGCCGCGGTCGGTGGCGTCGAGCAGTTCGCGGAACGCGGCGAAGTTCAGCGAGACCAGCTCGACGCGCCGCTCCTTCGCCCACTCGGCGACGTCCACGATCAGCCGCTCGTTCAGGCCGTTCGGGGCCTCGGGGAGCCGCCGCATCGCGTCCAGGCTGAGGCCCTGGCCCGCGGAGACGTACCGCTGGAACGCGATCGGCGCGCCGGTCTCGTCGTAGGCGACGGCGACGACCGCGCCCGGGTGGTAGCCGGTGAGCAGCTCGTCCAGGTTCATCGAGAAGCCGCGCTCGGCCGCGCCGCCGAGCGAGCGGCTCGCCACGTCCAGCAGTGCGCCGCGCAGCCCGGGGTCGAGGTCCCGCTCGGGGACGATCTCGGTCTTGACGCCGAAGTTGTGGGTGCGCTTCACCGCCTGCCGAACGTTGCGCATCTGCCGTCCGGACAGCGAGAACGTCTCCGGGACCAGCACGACCTCGTCGCCGAAGCCGAACGAGCGCAGCCCGCCCCAGGACGGCACGAGCTCGGTGCTCGCGCCCAGCACCGCCGGACGCCAGCCGGCCCGGCGGCACAGGTCGAGGAAGGCGTTGATCGCGGCGCCGTGCGCGTCCTGCGCGCCGACCGGGTCGCCGCCCGCCACCGCGACGCCGAACAGCACCCGGTAGCCGATCGCGGCGCGCCCGTCCGGGCTGAACACGTACGCCTTGTCGCGGCGCAGCGCGAACGGCGCGAGCGTGTCGGAGCCGGGGTGCGCGACCAGGCTCGCGACCCGGCGACGCTCGTCCTCGTCACCGGGCGGCGGCGCGGGGTCGGGGGCGAGCAGCGTGACCACCAGCACCAGCAGGCCGACCCCGCCGATGAGCGACAGCGCGCCGGGCAGCCAGGCCGCGCCGCCGGACGGTCCGCCGGTCGCGGACAGGCCGTGCGCGACGTCCGGGCCGACCGAGCTGATCGTCACCCCGCCGAGGACCACCGTCAGGACCGCGGCGGTCACCACCAGCAC
>NZ_JBFAOF010000306.1:0-7463 GCF_040675125.1 Spirillospora sp. NPDC049652
CTCACCCGGGTGGCGAGGCACGCGACGAGCCCGGCGACCACCGCCAGGAGCAGCAGCGGCGAGAGCGCCACCGCCACCGGGACGACGGGCACGTACAGCCGCAGCCGGCGGCCGCTGCGGCGCCGGTGGTGGACCGTCACCAGTTGCGGGAACATCAGGGCCCTTCCAGCTCGGCCAGCGCCTCCTGGACGCCGATCTCCCCCCGCCGCAGGCGGTCGACCACGTCGGCGCCGTCGGCGCCGGTGGGCGCCGGGTCGCTGTCGACGAAGTCGAGCTGCTCGGCGATCCGGTTCAGCCGGGACTTGACCGTCGGATAGCTGACCCCGAAGATCCGCTCCATCTCCTTGATCGAGCCGTGCGACCGGACGAACGCGGCCACGAACACCTGGTCGTTGACGCTGAGCTGCGCCAGCTGAGGCGGCTCGAACCGTCCCTCGACCACGACGCCGCTGCCCTCCAGGCGGACCCGCTCGACCACGAACGGCCGCCCTTGCGTCAGGTCCGTCAGCTCCTGCCACTCCACCCCTGGCCCCCTCACCCCGACCTGTGCAGATCGTACACGTCTCAACTTGCTTTTCTTAACGTTTCATCGCGGCGTGCTTGATTTTCCTGATTTCGATCTCAATATCTGCGCGCTCCGACCGTCCTCGGCGCAGCACCTGGCGCCTGGTCACCGCGTGCCTAGGCAAAGCCTGTCACTGCCTCACGCGGCGGCGAGCGCGCAGAGTCGGACGTGCCGGAACGGTTCCGGCACCCGATCACCAGGAGCACACCACATGACTGTCACCTTGGGCCGCACCGGCATGGAGATCACCCGCCTGGGCTTCGGTTCATGGGCCGTGGCCGGCGCGGGCTGGACCTTCGGCTGGGGCGCCACCGACGACGCCGAGTCGGTCGCGGCGATCCGGCACGCGGTCGACGCGGGCGTCAACTGGATCGACACCGCCGCGGTGTACGGCCTCGGCCACTCCGAGGAGCTGGTCGGCAAGGCCATCGCCGACCTGCCGGAGGGCGACCGCCCGTACATCTTCACCAAGGCCGGCCTGGTCTGGGACCCGGAGGACCCGTCGGCCGCGCCCCGGAGGATCATGAAGCCCGCCAGCGTGCGCCGCGAGGTGGAGGACTCCCTGCGGCGGCTGGGCGTCGACCGCATCGACCTCTACCAGGTGCACTACCCCGACACCGGCGAGTCGCTGGAGTACGCGGGCGGCGGCTTCGGCGCCGTGTCGCCCAACGCCACGCCGCTGGAGGAGTACTGGCAGGTCATGGCCGACCTGAAGGCCGAGGGCAAGGTCCGGGCGATCGGGCTGTCCAACCACACGCCGGACCTGCTGGAGGCCGCCGAGCGGGTCGCCCACGTGGACGTGATCCAGCCCCCGTTCTCGGCGATCAACCGCTCGGCGGCCGACGAGATCGCCTGGGCCCGCGCGCACGGGACCGGCGTGATCGTCTACTCGCCCCTGCAGTCCGGCCTGCTCACCGGGGCCTTCTCCGCCGAGCGCGTGGCCGGCCTGCCCGCCGACGACTGGCGGACCGGCCACCATGACTTCACGACGGGCCTGGCCGCCAACCTGCGGCTCGCCGAGGCGCTGCGTCCGGTCGCCGAACGCCACGGACGGAGCGTCGCCGAGGTGGCCATCGCCTGGGCGCTCGCCTGGCCCGGCGTCACCGGTGCGATCGTGGGCGCGCGCAAGGCCGCGCAGGTGGACGGCTGGATCGGCGCGGCCTCGCTCGAACTGACCCCGGCCGACCTGGAGGAGATCGCCACCGCGATCACCGACTCCGGCGCGGGCAGCGGTCCTGCCCGGCACGCCTGAGGGGCCGGGGTGCCCCTCTTCGCCGTCGCCGAGTTCCTCGCCGCGCCCGGCCAGGACGACCGGCTCCGGACGGCCCTGGAAGCCCTGATCGAGCCCACGCTGGACGAGCCCGGCTGCCTCTCCTACCGGGCCTACGCCGACCCCAACGACCCCGCGCGGATGGTCGTCGTGGAGCGGTGGGAGACCCGGCGGGCCTTCGAGGAGCACTTCACCACGCCGCACCTGCGACACGCGCAGGACGTCCTGGACCGGATCCTGGCCCGGCCGCTGACCCTCCGCACCTTCGCGGAGACATCAGCGGAGGGTGCGCCGGAGCCGTCTCCATAGGTCGTCGCACCAGGTGAAGGCAGCAGGCAACGTCCCGCTCCCGGCGTTCGTGCCCGATGCGCGACGCCGGGAGCGGGCTCGGCCCGCACACGCCGGGTTCACCTCACTGAGGCGGCTTCTGCTCGGCGTGACGGGCGAGTCCCTCCGCCATGCCCTGCATGAAGTTCTGGAGGTAGCGCGGCATGAACCACCGCAGAAGCCATGTGGTCCGGTACTCGCCGTGCCAGTGGATGACCGTGCCGGAACCGGGCGCCGGGCTCAGTTCGATGCGGGCTCGGTAGTCGCGGAGCGACGCGTTAGACGCACCCTCGTAGGCCAGGAGACGGGGCTCGATCTTCTCGGTGAGCCGCTCGCCGGTCACGGCGCGTCCCGTCCGGAAGGCCCGGACGGCGCCGACGCCGTCATCTCCGCCGGGGTCGAGGCCGACCGACCGCGAGGCGTCCAGGCCGTCCACCTTGGACCACCGCGGCCAGCTCGCGGCGTCGACCAGGAGCCGCCAGACGACCTCCGGCGGGGCGCTGGTGGTCACGGTGACGTCGTACTCGTGCATGGCGGGTCTCCTCCGAAGGGGTTGGGGAAGGGACGTCCGGGCGGGGTCAGCGGCCGGTCGCGCCGTCGATCAGTTCGCGGAGGATGTCCGCGTGCCCGGCATGACGGCCGGTCTCCTCGATCATGTGGGTGAGCGCCCAGCGGACGCTGGGCGCGGGGCGTCCCGGCCGCGGCCTGGGAACGGGGGCGCCCAGGTCGGTGCAGCCGTCGAGCACGGCGTTCGCGCGTTCGACCGTCTCGCGGTAGCGGCGCACGACATCCGCGCCCCCGTCCCCGGCCGCGGCACGGAACGTCGCCTGCCAGTCGGTGACGTCGGCCCCGAGGAAGGTCGCGGCTTCCACGCTGGTCAGATGGTTGAGCAGGCCGAGCAGGTTCGTCCCGGACGGGACCGCGGAGGCTCTCGCCCGCGATTCGGGGGCGCCTTCGACCTTCGCGGCGACCGAGGTCCGGAGGTAGTCGAGGAAGCCGCGCAGGGTGTCGGCCTCGGTGCCGCCCGTGCGGGGCGGCGGGGTGTCGCGGCGGCGGGCGGGACGCGTTGCGCTGGACACGAGGGACCTTCCTTCTTCGTCGGGAGCGGCGCGGACCGCCGGTTCAGGCGGCGCGGCGGATGAGCAGGACGTGGTCGGTGACCTCGGCGGTGCGCCCGCCCGGCCCGGTGGCGATCCGGCGCGGCGTGCCGGCCCGCTCGACCGTCCAGGCCGCGCCGCCGTCGCCGCAGCCGAGGTCCAACGCGTCGCCGGGCGGCAGGTTCGTGATCGTTTCGGTGAGGCGGGTGTTCGGCCGCGGGTCGGTGGCCGCCGGCCGGGCCGCGTAGACGCCGTCCCAGAACGTGACCGCATCGGTGGTGCTCATGGAGTCCCCTCTGTCGTGTCCGCTCAGTCTTGGCGGCCGTGCGCGACTTGGCACGAAAACTTGCGGTTCTGGCAAGCTGGCCAGGTGGACCCCCGGACGGACGACGAAGTCCTTGACGCCGTCGGCCCGCGGCTTCGCGCACTGCGGCGCGACCGCGGCGTCACCCTCGCGGACGTCGCGGCGGCGACCGGCGTCTCGGAGAGCACCCTGTCCCGGCTGGAGAACGGGCGGCGCCGGGCGACCCTCGAACTGCTCCTGCCGCTGGCACGCGCCTACGACGTCCCCCTGGACGACCTGGTCGGAGCGCCGCGCACCGGCGACCCGCGCATCCACCTCAAGCCGATCACGCGGTTCGGGATGACGTTCGTGCCCCTGTCCCGGCGGCCGGGCGGGGTGCACGCGTTCAAGATGATCATTCCCGCCCGGCCGGAGCCGCTCGGACCGACGCCGCAGGCGCACGAGGGCTTCGAATGGCTCTACGTGCTCAGCGGCCGGCTGCGGCTCGTCATCGGCGACCGCGACCTGACGCTTCCGGCCGGTGAGGCGGCCGAGTTCGACACGTCCCTGCCGCACTGGCTGGGCAGCGCCGACGGCGGCGGCGTGGAACTCCTCATCCTGTTCGGCATGCAGGGAGTGCGCTCGCACGTCCGGATCGACCCCCACCGGTCGGCCGGCACCGCGGACCGGTGAACACCCGACCAGGACGTCACCGCCGGCGGACCGCCTTCTAAGCTCACTGGAATGGATCTTGATGACGCGGTGCGCCTGTGGGAGCCGGAACCCGGGTGGCTGAACAGCGCCAGCTACGGCATCCCGCCGAAGCCGGCGGTCGACGCCCTGCAGGACGCGCTCGCCGAATGGCGTCACGGCAGCACCGGCTGGGACAAGTGGGACCGTTCCACCAACCGCGCCCGCAGCGCGTTCGCGCGCCTCGTGGGTGTCGCGGCCGAGGACGTCGCGGTGGGCGCGTCGGCCTCGCAACTGCTCGCCCCGGTCGCCGCCTCGCTGCCGCCCGGCTCCCGCGTCGTCGTCCCCGACATCGAGCAGACCTCGAACCTGTTCCCCTGGCTCGTCCAGGACCTCGACGTCGTGACGGTGCCGCCGGCCGACCTGCCCGGCGCGATCGACGAACGCATCGACGCGGTCGCCTTCAGCCTGGTCCAGTCCGCCACGGGTGAGGTCGCCGCCGCCGACGAGGTCGTCGCGGCGGCGAGGGTGCACGGCGCGCTGGTCGTCGCCGACGCCACCCAGGCGGTGGGCTGGCTCCCGGTGGACGCGACGCCCTACGACGTCCTTGTGGTCTCGGCGTACAAGTGGCTGATGTGCCCACGCGGCACCGCGTTCGGCTACGTCAGCCCGGATGTGCGGGACCGCGTCCGGCCGCTCGCCGCCAACTGGTACGCCGGTGAGGGCGACGCCTCCTACGGTCCGCCGCTGCGGCTGGCGAAGGACGCCCGGCGCTTCGACATCGCCGTCCCCTGGTTCTCCTACGTCGCGGCCGCCCCCACCCTGGAACTGCTCCTGGAGATCGGCGTCGGGGCCGTCCACGAGCACAACGTCCGGCTGGCCAACCGCTTCCGCGCCGGTCTCGGGATGCCGCCGGGTGACAGTGCGATCGTCAGCGTGGCCCGTCCAGGCGCGTCCGAGCGGCTGGAGGCCGCCGGCATCCGCGCGTCCGTCCGCAAGGGCGCCGCCCGCCTCGCCTTCCACCTCTACACAACCGAAGCCGACGCAGACACCGCCATCAACGCCCTGCTCTAGGTCCTCGCGGGGGTTCTTCCGGCGCGTTTGCCCGGAGGCGGGCCGCGCCAGGGGCGCGGCCCGGTCGGGGGCGGTGTGGGTCAGATCCTGCGATTGCCGCCGGCGTCCTTGACGCCTCCGCGGGGGCAGTAGCCGAACTTCGGCGGGCTGCCCTTGCCGCCGGACAGGACCTTGACCTGCTTCGAGACGTTGAAGCGGTATTTGTTGTTCTTGAGGACGTTGCCCTTGCCGCACTTCTCCCTGCCGTACGGCGGGAGGAGGCCCCACTCGCTGAGCAGCGCGTACTTGCCAGAGTGAGTCATGGTGTTGCTGTCGACGGTGTTGTAGTTGCTGGCGTTGCGGAGGCGGACCGGGTCGCCGGTGATGTAGGAGAACGTGTTCTTCGTGATGCGGACGTGGGACGTCTGGACCAGGTAGACGCCGTGCATGTTCCCGGCGTTGCTGAGCCTGGTGAAGACGTTGCCGGTGATGTTGATGCCGGTGGAGTTCTGGATGTGGACGGCCGCGTAGCCCTTGGGGCCTTTCAGGTTCTTGAAGGTGTTCCCGGAGATGGTGATGTTCCGGGAGCTCTTGATGAAGATGCCGTTCTGGGCGTTCGAGAACGTCCGGCCGCTGATCCTCTTGCCGCTCTGGCCGTAGAGGCAGATCTTGTAGACGCCCTTCTGGGCGCCCTTGCACTGGAGGGCGGCGGCGTCGGCGACGCCGGGGACGGCGAGCAGCGCGCCGCCGGTGAGGGCGGCCGCGGTCACGGGCAGGAGAAGTCGGCGCATCAGGTCCGTCCGGTGAGCAGGTGTGGAGTGCGGATGATCTTACGGAGATCATCTTCGGGCGGGCCTGTCCGAAACCGGCCGCCGCATCTTCCGCAACCGCGACGTGATGGCGTACCCCCTGGCCTCGCACTGGGTGGGCGGGGTGCGGCGGGCCGGGACGGCCTGGAGCGCGTCCCGGTCCGCCGCTTTCTTGGTTACGGCACTTCGGCGGGGAAGGACCGGCGGTCCTCGGCCATCACGGTGAAGGTGAAGCCGGTGCTCGTCGGACGGCTGAGCGGGATCTCGGACTTGACCCGGCGCAGCACCTCGTTCCTGCTGAGGCCGAGCCCTTCCGCGATCAGCCGGTCCGGGCGCACCGGCACCGGATCCTCGAACAGGACGTCCACGTCGACCGGCCACGGCTCGTCGAGCCAGGCCGACCGGGTGTCGAGCCGCCAGGCTCCGGTCCAGTCGAGGGTGAAGCGGTTGCGCCGGGCGAGCAGCGGATCCAGCAGCCTGGATGCCACCAGTTCCGGATCGTTGACGCGATAGCCGTGGAGTTCGGCCGGATCCAGGGATCTGACCGGCACCCGCTCGTGCACGGTGAGCTTGCCCGTCCGGTTGCAGGAGACGCAGCGGACCAGCAGCCAGACGTCCAGCAGCTTGCCGTTGGCGTTGACGCGGAATCTGCCCTCGCCGGTGGTGGCCGACTCCGTCCGGCAGTGCACGCACCGCAGCGACAGCAGAGGCAGCCTGGTCCGGCGGACGACCCAGGGCAGCACGGTATGAGGTTGTGAAGACATGAGCTTTCTAGACCTGACACGAGGTCGATTACGCGCGACCTCGAACGCTGAATGACCGAGCGCGCGCGAGGGCAGCCCGGCGGAACCGACGGCAGCGTCGGTTACAGGTGAGCGGAGAAAGTGTCAGGTCTAAAGAGCAGGCGGGGTCACGCGGTTCTGTCCTCTGTTCTCACTGCTAGGGGCCGCAGGCAATCTACGGGCACGCGCCAGGGAGGCTCAATCGTTTTTTCGGGGACCGTGTTCGTCGTGGTCAGTTCTTCACGAGCGCGGGTTCCGCCGCCTCACTGTTGCGGGGTGTCTGGGAGCGGTAGGAGTGGCCGAGTTCCGGGCCGAGCCCGAAGTAGTGGCGGAAGTTGTAGATGAGCGGGCTCCAGGCGGTGGGCTCGATGTGGTCGGTGCCGGGGACGACGATCCGGCTGTCGGCGTGGACCTTGCGGACGGCGGCCTCCACGATGACGAAGTCCCCGGCGACGTCCGGCTGCGACCGCACCGCGTGCGCTTCCAACTGGATCGGGCATCCGGCGACCCGAGGCGGACGGACCAGGTGGGACGGCTCGGCGGTCAGGCCGGCCGCGGCGAACTTGTCCGGCTCGAAGCGGCAGCCG
>NZ_JBFAOF010000307.1:0-7440 GCF_040675125.1 Spirillospora sp. NPDC049652
AGAAGCTGGTCGCCGAGGCCGAGCAGCGCGCCGCGTCCGCCGAGCAGCGCGCCGCCAAGGCCACCCAGCAGGCCGAGCAGACGCGCCGCGAGGCCGACTCGCACGCCAAGCAGCTGATGGCCAACGCGCGCAAGAACTCCGACCAGATCATCAGCGAGGCCAAGAGCCAGGCCGAGCAGCTGCTCGGCGAGACCAAGGCCGAGGCCGAGCGGATCCGCACCGCCGCGCAGCGCCAGGTGGACGAGCTCACCCGCCAGCGCGACAGCATCACCAGCCACCTCAACCAGCTCCGCCAGCTCATCGGCGGCGTCGGCCCGGCGCTCGGCGGCGTCGAGGAGGCCCCGGCGATCGAGAAGGCGGCCCCGCCCGCCCCGGCTCCCGAGCCGAAGCCCAAGCCGGTCCCGGCGCAGGGCCAGCAGGGCGGCCAGTCCGGGCCGTCCGGCCAGAACGGCCAGCCCAAGCCGCAGCCCGCCGGCAAGCCCGCGCCGAAGGGCCCCCAGGGCAAGAAGTCCGACGAGGACGACGAGGACTGGTGGCAGGAGTGACGGCCTGACGGTCGTCCCGGCGTTTTCCGAGGCCCAGCGGCTCCCGCCGCTGGGCCTTCGCCGTTCCCGGGCCTTCCCCCGGGGTCCGCGCGCCGTCGCTGGTGTCCGCTTTCAGCGGGAAGGCTCGCCGAGGGGGCTTCGCTAGCGGTTAACACTGCTTTACCCCATGTATGGTTTTCGTCCTGAACGTCCGCCCGGACGAGGACCTGAGGAGAGCCGGAGTGCCCGACGACACCCCGCCGTCCCCCGGGACGGAACCGCCCCGCGCCACGGGGGCCGCCACCACGTCCGAACCGGACACCCGCGACAGCGCGGACACCGCGCCCGCCGGCGACGACGCGACCGTTTCGAAGGACGTCAACGGCGCCGCCCCGGCGGCCTCGAAGAGCACCGCCGACGACTCCGAGCCGGATTCCCCTCCCGCCGACGGTGCGTCAGATGCGGCCGGCGGCGAGAAGGCCGACGGGGACGACACGACCGCGGAGACCGTGGCCGCGGGCGCGGTCCCGGTGGCCGTCGTCTCGGTCGTCAACGAGGCGGACGCGGTCGAGCAGGTCGAGCAGCTGAAGCAGGAGGCCAAGGCCGACCGCCGGTTCCCGTTCGGCCGGCCCGGCGAGCCCTTCGGACGGCACCACCCGTTCGTGTTCGGCTTCACCGCCGCGCTCGGCGTGATGACCGCCTACCTGCTCCTGAAGGCCGCCACGGGAGCCAAGTCCACGCTGGTCACGATCGTGGTGGCGATGTTCCTCGCGGTCGGGCTGAACCCGGCGGTGGAGCGGCTGAAGCGGCTCGGGCTGTCCCGCGGCTGGGCCGTCGCGGTGGTGTTCCTCGGCGTCGTGCTGTTCTTCGCCGGGGTCGTCGCCTCGCTCGTCCCGCCGATCGTGGACCAGGTGAACGGGCTGACGCAGGACCTCCCGCACTACATCGAGCAGCTCCAGGGCAACCGCCGGATCGCGGACTGGGACCGCCGCTACCACCTGCTGCAGCAGGCCCAGGACAAGATCAACGACTCCAAGTTCCAGCAGGACATGGCCAACTGGGCCGTGGACGTCGGCAAGCAGGCGCTCAGCGGCACCTTCAAGACGCTGACCGTGCTGATCCTGACGCTGTACTTCCTGAGCTCGCTGCCGCAGATCAAGGCGTTCTTCTACCAGCTCGTCCCGCGCACCCGGCGGCCCCGGGTGGCGCTGCTCGGCGACGAGATCCTGGACCGCATCGGCGGGTACGTCGCGGGCCAGTTCACGATCGCGTTCATCGCGGGCCTGACGTCCTACATCTTCCTGGAGATCCTGGGCGTCCCGTACGCGCTCGCGCTGGCGCTGATCGTCGCGGTGACCGACCTGATCCCGCTGGTGGGCGCGACGATCGGCGCGGTGATCGTCTGCCTGGTCGCCTTCCTCACCGGCGTCTACGAGGGCATCGCGGCCGTGGTGTTCTACGTGGTCTACCAGCAGATCGAGAACTACGTGGTCTACCCGCGCGTGATGAAGAAGACCGTGGACGTCCAGCCGGCGGTGACGATCGTCGCGGCGCTCATCGGCGCGGCGCTGCTCGGCGTCGTCGGGGCGCTGATCGCGATCCCGACGGCCGCCGCGATCTCGCTGCTCATCCGGGAGATCGTGCTGCCTCGCCAGGAGGCCTCCTGACCGCCGCCCGCCGGCCGGCGGTCAGGTGGCGGAGCGGGACAGGGCGCCGGCGAACTCGGCGACGGCCTGGTTGAACAGGTCCGGCTGCTCGACGGGGACCAGGTGCCCGGCGCGCGGGACGACCACCAGCTCGGCGTTCGGCAGCGCCTCGGCCATCGCGCGGGCCTCCGCCTCGGACGCGAGGACGTCCTCCCCGCCCACCATGACCAGCGCCGGGACCTTCACACCGCGGAGGGTGTCGAACGCGTCGGGGCGTCCGGCCATCGCGCGCTGCGCCCACGCGGCCGCGCGCGGCGGGGTGGACTGGACGAGTCCGCGCACGCGCCCGTAGACGAGGGCCCGCTGCCGCATGGTGGTCGGGCCGACCAGGTCCGGCAGGATCTGATCGACCAGGACCGAGACGTCCTCGTCGCGTTCCAGCCGGTCGGCCTGCGCCAGCCGTGCCGCGCTCGTCCGGGCGTCGTCGGCGGCCCCGCGGGTCGCGCACAGCACCAGGCCGAGGACGAGGTCCGGATGGCGGCGGCACAGCGCCATCGCGACGTACCCGCCCATGGACAGGCCGCCCACCACCGCGCGCGGGATGCCGAGGTTGCGGAACATGCGGGCGACGTCGTCGGCCATGGCGTCCACGGACGGGACGTCCGAGCCGAGCACCGAGCCGCCGAAACCGCGCAGGTCGGGGGTGACGACGCGGAACCGGCCCGCCAGCCCCTCCCGTTGCGCCAGCCACAT
This sequence comes from Spirillospora sp. NPDC049652, assembly GCF_040675125.1. Lineage (NCBI taxonomy): Bacteria > Bacillati > Actinomycetota > Actinomycetes > Streptosporangiales > Thermomonosporaceae > Spirillospora > Spirillospora sp. NPDC049652. The sequence continues at coordinate 2,924 of NZ_JBFAOF010000307.1, forward strand.
GGCCGAGGACAGCGGGAACGCGTGCAGCAGCACGAGCGGCGTGCCCGACCCGACGTCCCTGGCGTACAGCTGCACGACGGTCATGACGGCGCTGCCCCTCCCCGTTGACGACCTCGACCCTCACCAGCCACTCGGCGGTCAGCCAATCGTCACCCCGAAGGCGCATCCGGCCGACACCTCTGGCCGCGATCGGCCGTCCGGGTTTGTCCACGCCGCGCGGGCGGGCCGCTCAGTACCGGGACCCGCTCAGCGCCGGGAGGCCGCTCAGTACCGGGGGGCGTTCCGGGACCGGACCACGTTGGGCGTGCGGCGCAGCCGGGCCTGCCAGCAGGGCCGGTGCCAGTGCCGCCGGTCGTCGGCGCCGCCGCGGTCCGCGGGCCAGGCGACGACGTGCCCGACACCGGGCGGGATGAGCTGGTCGCAGCCGGGGCAGCGGTAGGACTTGGCCGCGTTCGCGCCCGCCACCGTCCGGACGTGCCACTCGCCGTCCGGGCCGTCCTCGGTGTCGTCCACCCAGGACGCGCCACCGCCGGAACCGCGCCGGTCCGGCGTGCTGCGGCGGTTCTTGCGGGGGCTCATGCGATCAAGGATAAAGGCGCGGACGGGGTGCCCCCCGCCCGCGCCGGGGCTCGGCTGAGGGCCGGGCCTCAGCGGAAGGTGAGGCCGAGGTCCCACTGCTCGCGCAGCCGGTCGCTGACGTCCGGGTTCGCCTCGTCCGGGTCGTATTCGAGCTGGTCGAGGGCGCGGCCGATGCCGAGGCGGTCGATCTCGGCGATCGGACCGGCCGGGTAGCCGCAGCCGAGGGTCATGGCGGCGTCGATGGCGTCGGCGTCCGCGTAGCCCGCGTCCAGCATGGCGACGGCGTCGTTGAGGTACGGGAAGCGCAGCGCGTCCACGATGAAGCCGCGGCGGGCCCGGCAGCGGACCGGGGTGAGGCCGAGGCGGGCGACGAGCGTCGCGGCCCGGTCGGCGGACGCCGGCGGGGTCACGGGGGTGAGGCCGATCTCGACCAGCGGGCGCTCGGCCTCCGGCTTGTGCGCGGCGAGCGCGCCGCCGCCGGTCAGGCCGCCGTCGCTGAGGACGACCGCGCCGTCCTTCGCGCGGCCCTCGATGGACGCCACGTCGGCGTCCTCGCCGGACGCCACGATCAGGTCGGCCTCCTCGACCTTGGCGGTCGGGGCCCCGGCGGCGGACGCGGCGGCGGCGAACGCGCGCGACAGCGCCTCGTTCCCGACGATCGCGACGGACGGGAGCGGAACGTCGTCGGCGGGGGTGTCGTCCGCGGCGGCGTCGTAGGAGTAGAAGCCGCGGCCGGTCTTGCGGCCGAGCAGCCCGGCGGTGACCAGCTCGCGCAGCACCGGCGCGGGCGCGTGGCGGCGGTCGCGGGTCTCGGCGTGGATCGCCTCCAGGACCTCCAGGCAGGTGTCCAGGCCGATCAGGTCCATCAGCGTGAACGGGCCCATCGGCAGCCCGCCGCCGGCGGTCATCGCCGTGTCGATGTCGTCGCGCGTCGCGTGCCGGGTCTCCAGCATGTGCGCGGCGTCGTTGAGGTAGCCGAACAGCAGCCGGTTCGCGACGAACCCGGCGCGGTCGCCGATCACGACCGGGGTCTTGCCGAGCCCCTGGACCAGGGCGGCGACGCGGTCCACCGCGCCGTCCTCGGTCAGCACGGTCCCGATGACCTCGACCAGCTTCATGACCGGCGCGGGGTTGAAGAAGTGCACGCCGACGACCTTCGCCGGACGGCCGGTCGCGGCGGCGATCGCGGTCACCGACAGCGACGAGGTGTTGGTCGCGAGGATGGCGTCGTCCCGGACGACCTTGTCCAGCTCGGCGAACACCCTGTGCTTGAGGTCCAGCCGCTCGGGGACGGCCTCCACGACGAGGTCGCAGTCGGCGAGGTCGCCGAAGTCGGTGGTCAGCCGGATCCGGTCCAGGATCTCCCGCTGCCCGTCCTCGGTCAGCCTGCCGCGCTTCACCGCCCGTCCGGTGGACTTCTCCAGGTGGCCCCGGCCGCGCTGCAGCGCCTCCTGGTTGATCTCGACACCGACGACGGCGAGTCCGCCGCGCGCCAGCACCTCCGCGATGCCCGCACCCATGGTGCCGAGGCCGACGACTCCGACCTTGCTGAACGAACCCTCACTCATGGACGGCAGTGTCCCAGAAGCCGCGACGCCGGGAGGACGTGGGCTTGCGCTTCGGGGCATCCCCGCCCCGCGCGCGCGTCGGGCCGTCCGCCCACCTGGCCCGACCGTCCACCGCGCGGGCCCCATCGCCCGCCGGGACGCCTCAACGGGCGGCGTGCGCGGTGTGGCGGTGCCGCGGACGCCAGGGCGCGGCCGTGAGAAGGGCCTCCCGGTCCCGCCGCTCGCGCGCCCGCCGTGCCTCCACCGCGTCCCGCTCCTCCTTCGCGGCCGCCAGCATCTCCCGCTGCCGCTCCCGCATCACCGCGTAGATCACATCGTTGTGGAACATCCGAACCCCTTCTCCAGGAGCCGGACCCCTCGGCCCGACACCCTTGAGATTCGTCCTAAGCCCCCACCCCCGGCATCGGCACAACGCCCTAAGTCCCCCTCCCAGGAGGCCTTAGGAGCCGCGTTCGGGCGCGGTGGGGTCTGGGGGGTCACTAAGCTCACCCGACGTGCGTCTCGTTATCGCCCGGTGCAGCGTCGACTACGCCGGCAAGCTCACCGCCCATCTGCCCTCCGCCGTCCGGCTGATCATGGTGAAGGCGGACGGAAGCGTGTCCATCCACGCCGACGACCGCGCCTACAAGCCGTTGAACTGGATGAACCCGCCGTGCACGCTCCGCGAGGAGGCGTTCGAGGAGAACGGCGCGGTCTCCCGCTGGACGGTCACCCACAGCAAGTCCGGGGAGCGGCTCATCCTCACGATCGAGGAGGTGCTGCTCGACCACGGGCACGAGCTGGGGCCGGACCCGGGCCTGGTCAAGGACGGGGTCGAAGCGCACCTGCAGGAGCTGCTCGCCGAGCACATCGGGACGCTCGGGGACGGCTACACGCTCGTCCGGCGGGAGTACCCGACCGCGATCGGGCCGGTCGACATCCTGTGCCGGGACGCCGGCGGCGCGACGGTCGCGGTGGAGATCAAGCGGCGCGGCGAGATCGACGGTGTCGAGCAGCTCACCCGATACCTGGAACTGCTCAACCGGGACCCGCTGCTCGCGCCGGTGCGCGGGGTGTTCGCGGCCCAGGAGATCAAGCCGCAGGCGCGGGTGCTGGCCACCGACCGCGGGATCGACTGCGTGACGCTGGACTACGACGCGCTGCGCGGCATCGAGCACGAGGGCACGCTGTTCTGAGCCATCATGAGCGCATGAACGCTATCGCCGCCGGAACCTTCGACATCGACGCCTGGGACGACGAGAAGCCCTACGACGAGCGCGACGACCGGAAGCTCACCAAGGTCCGGGTCCGCAAGACCTTCCACGGCGACCTGGTCGGGACGAGCGTCGCCGACCTGATCACCGTGGAGACCGCGGCGGGGCCCGTGGCGTACGTCGGCGTGGAGACGGTGGAGGGCATCCTGCACGGGCGGGAGGGCTCGTTCGTGCTCCAGCACAGCGCGGGCAGCGACGACGGCGGGCAGTGGCTGCGCTGGCTGATCGTCCCGACGTCGGGGACCGGGGAGCTCGCGGGCATCCGCGGCGAGGGCCGGATCACCGCCCGCCCGGACGGCTCGCACGAGTGGGACCTCGACTACACCCTCGGCTGATCCGCTCCAGGAGGGCCCGCGCGCCGCGATGGCGCGCGGGCCCTCCGGGTTTTCCACAGCCTTGTGGAGGGCGGGTGCGCGGGGGTGGGGAGGCCGTACGCTTCGAGCATGTCTGGGGTTCCGGCGGCCGCGGCCGAGCGCGCGCGTGAGCGGATCATCGACGCCGCCGAGGAGTGCTTCCGGCGGTTCGGCGTGGCCAAGACGACGGTCGAGGACATCGCCGCGGCGGCCGGGCTGTCGCGCGCCACGGTCTACCGGGCGGTGACCGGCGGGCGGGACGAGCTGATCCTGGCGGTCGTGCTGCGCAGCCTGCGCCGCTTCATGGACGTCCTGGCCGAGCGGCTGCGCCGGGAGCGCTCGGTCCCCGACGCGATCGTCGAGGGGACGCTGTCGGCGGTGGCGTTCGTCCGGGCCGAGCCGACCATCGCGCGGCTGCTGGTGCCGGAGGCGGCCGGGCACATGCAGGCGGCGGTCGCGGGCGCGGGCGAACAGGTGCTCGCGGTGTGCGCGGAGTACGTCCGGCCGCACTTCGAGGCGGCGCAGCGGCTGCGGCTCGTCCGGGCGGAGATCGACGTGGAGGGGACGGTCGAGTTCCTGTTCCGCCTGATCACCTCGCTGATCGTGATGGACCGGGAGCGCAGTGAGGAGGCCACCCGGGACTTCCTGCGCACCTACGCCGTCCCGGCGATCGCGTCCGCCCCGCCCTGACCGGCGGCCGGGGCGGACGCGGGTCAGGGCGGCGCGGACGGGCCGGTGGCGGCGGACGGGCGCGGGTCAGGGCG
>NZ_JBFAOF010000308.1:0-7416 GCF_040675125.1 Spirillospora sp. NPDC049652
TTAAATACACATATCAAACTCAACTCTTCCCCAACCCCACTCTCTCCGTAACGCGCCCCCCCCCCCCCCTGCCCCCCCCACCCAAACGACCCCGAAAACGCGCAGGCCCGCGACCCCGAGGGGACGCGGCCTTCCGCGAGAAAGCGCCGGTCAGGTGTCGATGCGGTTCATGTCGAGCTCGGCCGCGCCGCCGATGATGAACTCGCGCCGGGGCCCGACGTCGCTGCCCATGAGCAGCGAGAACACCTTCGCCGCCGCCTCGCCGTCCTCGACGCGGATGCGGCGGAGCATGCGGTGCCGCGGGTCCATGGTGGTCTCGGCCAGCTGGTCGGCGTCCATCTCACCGAGGCCCTTGTAGCGCTGGATCGGCTCCTTCCAGCGCTGGCCCTTGCGCTCCAGCTCGACCAGGCGCTGCCGGAGCTCGGCGTCGGTGTAGGTGTAGATGTACTTGTCCTGGCCCTTCTTCGGCTTGATCAGCTCGATGCGGTGCAGCGGCGGGACGGCGGCGTAGACGCGTCCGGCCTCCAGCATCGGCCGCATGTAGCGGTAGAAGAGGGTCAGCAGCAGGGTGCGGATGTGGCTGCCGTCGACGTCGGCGTCGGCCATCAGGATCGCGCGGCCGTAGCGGGCGTTCTCCAGCTCGAACGAGCGGCCCGACCCGGCCCCGATCACCTGGATGATCGCGGCGCACTCGGTGTTCTTCAGCACGTCGGCGACCGACGCCTTCTGCACGTTGAGGATCTTGCCGCGGATCGGCAGCAGCGCCTGGAACTCGGAGTTGCGGGCGAGCTTGGCGGTGCCGAGGGCCGAGTCGCCCTCGACGATGAACAGCTCGCTGCGGTCGTCGGCGGTGCGGCAGTCGACGAGCTTGGCCGGGAGCGCCGAGCTCTCCAGGGCGTTCTTGCGGCGCTGGTTGTCGCGCTGGGTGCGGGCCGCGATGCGGGTCTTGGCCGCGCCCGCGATCTTCTCCAGGACGGTGCGCAGCGGCTGCTTCATCCCGCGGCCCGGGTTCTCGAAGACCGCCTTGAGCTCCCGGCTGACCACCTGGGACACGATCCGGGTCGCGGCCGAGGTGCCGAGGATCTCCTTGGTCTGCCCCTCGAACTGCGGCTCGGGCAGCCGGACCGTGACGACGGCCGTGAGGCCCTCCAGCACGTCGTCCTTGATGACGTCGTCGTCGTTGACCTTCAGCAGCTTGGTCGCGCGCAGCTGCTCGTTGACCACCTTGAGCAGCGCGCGGTCGAACCCGCGCACGTGCGTGCCGTGCTTGGGGGTGGCGATGACGTTGACGAACGAGCGGGTGATCGTGTCGTAGCCGGTTCCCCAGCGCAGCGCGACGTCGACCTCCAGGTCGCGCTCGACGTCGGTCGGGACCAGGTGGCCCTGGTCGTCCAGCACCGGGACGGTCTCGGTGAAGTGCCCGCGGCCCTGCAGCCGCAGCACGTCGACGAGCGGCTGGTCCTTGGCCAGGTAGGAGCAGAACTCGGAGATGCCGCCGTCGAACCGGAAGGTCTCGGCGACGACCTCCTCGCCGCGCTCGTCCCGCACGTCGATGGTGAGGCCGGGGATGAGGAAGGCGGTCTGCCGCATCCGGTCCAGGACGAGCTGGGTGTCGACCGTCGCGCCCTTGAGGAAGATCTGCATGTCCGGCCAGAACCGGACGCGGGTTCCGGTGGTCTTCTTGGCGACCTTGCGGATCTGCCGCAGCCCGGACTTCTTCTTGAACCGCGCGTTGGGCCGTCCCTCGTCGGCGAACTCGCCGGGCAGGCCGCGGCGGAAGCTGATCGCGTGGGTCTGGCCGTAGCGGTCGACCTCGACGTCGAGGCGGGCCGACAGCGCGTTCACCACCGACGCGCCGACGCCGTGCAGGCCGCCGGACGCGGTGTAGGAGACGCCGCCGAACTTGCCGCCCGCGTGCAGCCGCGTCATCACCAGCTCGACGCCGGGCAGGCCGGTCTTCGGTTCGACGTCGACCGGGATGCCGCGCCCGTTGTCGCCGACCTCGAAGGATCCGTCGGCGCGGAGCACGACGTCGATGTGCGTGCAGTACCCGGCCAGGGCCTCGTCCACGCAGTTGTCGACGATCTCCCAGAGGCAGTGCGCGAGGCCCCGGGAGTCGGTGGACCCGATGTACATGCCGGGTCGCTTGCGGACGGCCTCCAGCCCTTCCAGCACCGAGAGGTGCCGGGCGGAGTAGCCCTGCTGGTCGTCTGCGGTCGCTTCGGCGGTGGCGGCGGTCAACTGCGTGTGCTCCTCGGGGGATGGACGGTCGGGCATGAGGGTACCCCCGAGGGCCGACACTCCACCGACAGCCACGCCGCTCCGCACATTCCGGACCAGGGGTGGAGAGCGCGGAATCCACCCCCGGGATGATTGGAGACGCAGGTCACAGCGCTCTAAGGTCAACCCATGACAAACACCATCAGCGTGTACGGTCTGCGCAAACGTTATGGAGACGTGCAAGCCGTGGACGGGGTCTCCTTCGAGGTCCCCGAGGGCGAGTTCTTCGGCATCCTCGGCCCCAACGGCGCCGGGAAGACGACCACCCTGGAGATCGTCGAGGGCCTGCGCGAGGCCGACGAGGGCGAGGTCGAGCTGCTCGGCCTGAAGCCGTGGCCGCGCAACTCCAAGCTGCTGCCCCGGATCGGCGTGCAGCTCCAGGCCACCTCCTTCTTCGAGCGCCTGACCGCCCGCGAGCAGCTGCGCACGTTCGGCTCGCTGTACGGCGTGTCCGCGCGCAAGGCGGACGAGATGCTCGAGACGGTCGGGCTCACCGAGAAGGCCGACGAGCGGGTGGAGAAGCTGTCCGGCGGCCAGGCGCAGCGCCTCTCCATCGCCTGCGCGCTCGTCCACGACCCCGAGCTGGTCTTCCTGGACGAGCCGACCGCCGCGCTGGACCCGCAGGCCAGGCGCAACCTGTGGGACGTGCTGCGCGCGATCAACACCGAGGGCCGCACGATCGTGCTGACCACGCACTACATGGACGAGGCCGAGGTGCTCTGCGACCGGGTCGCGATCATGGACCGCGGGCAGATCCTCAAGCTCGGCCCGCCCGCCGCGCTCGTCCGCGGCCTGGACGCGCCGACCCGCGTCAGCGTGGCCAGCGGCGTCCTCGCCGCCGAGGACGCCCGCCGGCTGACCGGCGTGGACGAGGTGACCGACGACGGCGTGTCCCTGGTGGTCGAGACCCGCGACCCGTCCACCGTCGTGGCGGCGCTGTCGGCCAAGGACGCCCTCGACGGCGTCCAGATCCGCGGCGCCACGCTCGAGGACGTCTTCCTCGACCTCACCGGACGGGAATACCGGGCATGAGCAACGTCGAGAGCTTCAAGTCGCTGTCGCGGGCGCTGTTCGTCGGCTTCCGGCGGGACCGCGGGGCGCTGTTCTTCACCATCCTGTTCCCCCTGCTGTTCCTGGTGATCTTCGGCGGCGTGTTCGGGAAGCAGTCCACCGGCAAGGTCGAGATCGTCGAGGTCGGCGCGGTGCCGGTGCTGGACCAGGCGCTCTCCCACGACCCGTCCGGGGACCTGCGCAAGACCGTGAAGATCAGCCGGAACGACGACCGGGCGGCCGCGCTGAAGAAGGTCGGCAAGGGCGACGCGGACGCCGCGGTGGAGCAGAGCGGCGGGCGGATCGTCGTCCACTACTCCGGCGCCGACCAGGTGAAGTCCGGCGTGGTCCAGTCGGTCGTCCAGCAGGTCGCGAACTCGGCGAACCTCGCCGCGACGGGCCGTCCGCCGACGTACACGGTCGCCGGGCAGCAGGTCGAGGACAAGTCGATCAAGGGCATCAACTTCTTCACGCCGTCCCTGCTGGGCTGGGCGCTGGCGTCGGCCGGCATGTTCGGCGCATCGCAGACCCTTGTGCTGTGGCGGACCAAGGGCCTGCTGCGCCGGCTGCGGCTGGCCCCGGTGCCGATCCCCACCGTGTTCGGCGCGCGGGTGGTGGTGAGCCTCGGCATCGCGCTCGGCCAGCTCGCGGTGTTCCTGCTGGTCGCGCAGCTGCCGGTGTTCGGGTTGAAGCTCCAGAACGCGTGGTGGATGTCGATCCCGCTGGTGATCTGCGGCGTCCTGACGTTCCTCGCGCTCGGGATGCTGGTCGGGGCCTGGGCCAAGACGCAGGAGACGGCGCAGACCGTGACGCAGCTGATCGTCCTGCCGATGGCGTTCCTCGGCGGGTCGTTCTTCCCGCTCGACTACGCGCCCAAGTGGATGCAGGTCCTCTCCTACATCTTCCCCCTGCGCTATCTGAACGAGGGGATGCTGAACGTGATGGCGCGCGGCCTCGGTCCGGCCTCCGCGCTTCCGCAGATGGGAATCCTGCTCGGGATCGCGATCGTCGCGGGCGCCATCGCGGCGCGCCTGTTCCGCTGGGACGCCACGTGACGGCTCGATGTGACCTCCGTCACTAAAGCGCCCATTCTGCTGTGGGCGTACCTGGAAGCAGGTTGGGAACGTCAGCGTCGGGTTAGATGTTGTCCTAAGTACCGACCCCGACCATGAGGAAGGTGCCGTGACTGGAGCCCTTGCCCCGACCAAGCCGCTGACGGCCGCAGACCGGTGCGACCGCTGTGGCGCTCAGGCCTATGTCCGTGCGGTCCTTGCAGGCGGCGGCGACCTTCTGTTCTGCGCCCACCACGGGCGTAAGTACTCGGAGGCGCTGCGCTCTAACGGGGCCGACATCCAAGATGAGACCGACAGGCTGACGACCACCCCGGCTTCCACTTCGGACGACGAGCGTTAGCCCTCGAAATAAGTGAATCGCCGAACGGCGGTCACCGCGAGCCGGTGACCGCCGTTCTGCTGTGGCGGACCACTCACCGAACGTGCCCGAATGCCTGCGTGCAGTGAGTAACCCCACGTCACCGTCTCTGTGAATCCTCCCAAGCGCCTCATATCCTGGAGGAACCGCCGTCCGGAGCCGCCGGGCGCCCATGCCCGGGAAACGCCCGGAACTGCTGGAACGGACCAATCTGCGAACACCGGGGGAACCGTGCTGATCCTGCTGCCGCCGTCCGAGAAGAAGTCCCGCACCGGGGACGGCCCGCCGCTGGATCTGGCGTCCCTCAGCTTCCCCGCCCTCAACCCCGTCCGCGAGCGGGTGCTGGGCGCGCTCGGCGAGACGTGCCTGCGCGAGGACGCCGCGTCCGTGCTGGGTCTGCCCGCCGGGCAGACCGACGAGGCGCTGGCCCGCAACCGGGCGCTGCGCGAGGCCCCGACGCTTCCGGTCGCCGAGCTGTACCAGGGCGTCCTGTACGACAACCTCGCGCTCGCCGACCTGCCCGCCGGGGCGGCCGCCGAGCAGATCATCGTCTTCTCCGGCCTGTGGGGAGCACTGCGGCTCACCGACCGCATCCCCCCGTACCGCCTCGCGATGGGCGTGTCCCTGCCGCCGGAGGGGCGGCTCGCGGCGCTCTGGCGGCCCGCCATGGCCGAGGCGTTCGCCGATCTTCCCGACGGCCTCGTCGTGGACATGCGCTCCGGCCCCTACGCGGCCTCCTGGAAGGCGCGCCAGCCCGCCGTCGCCGTCCGCGTGTTCCGCGAGTTCTTCCTGGGCGGCGTCCCCAAGCGGACGGTCGTCAGCCACATGGCCAAGGCGACCCGCGGCAAGATCGCCCACGACCTGCTCCAGGCCGGCGCGAATCCCGCGACGCCCGAGGACCTCCTCAAGGCCGTCATCGACCTCGGCCACGCCGCCGAGCTCAACGGCTCCAACCTGGACATCGTCCTCCAGGCCTGACCGCCGTCGCCCCACCCCACGCCTTCTCCCAAAGCGTGTCGGCGAGCGTTCTCCGGCCACCCGGCAACCGGAGTCAACGGCCTCCCGCCTCAGACACCCGCTGAGAACGTCTCCTGACACCCGCCACCTCGCTCGCGTGCCTCTCGACACACGGCCAGGCACACAGAGTGACGGTCTCCGGGTACGAAGAACGCCCCCGCCGCGTGGCGGGGGCGTTTCTCGCTGCCGATCAGTCCAGGTAGTCGCGCAGGACCTGGCTGCGGGACGGGTGGCGCAGCTTCGACATGGTCTTGGACTCGATCTGGCGGATGCGCTCGCGCGTCACGCCGTAGACCTTGCCGATCTCGTCCAGGGTCTTCGGCTGGCCGTCGGTGAGGCCGAACCGCATGGAGACCACGCCCGCCTCACGCTCGGACAGGGTGTCCAGGACGGAGTGCAGCTGCTCCTGGAGGAGCGTGAAGCTGACCGCGTCCGCCGGGACGATGGCCTCGGAGTCCTCGATCAGGTCGCCGAACTCGCTGTCGCCGTCCTCGCCCAGCGGGGTGTGCAGGGAGATCGGCTCGCGGCCGTACTTCTGCACCTCGACGACCTTCTCCGGGGTCATGTCGAGTTCCTTGGCCAGCTCCTCCGGGGTCGGCTCGCGGCCGAGGTCCTGGAGCATCTGGCGCTGGACGCGGGCCAGCTTGTTGATGACCTCGACCATGTGCACCGGGATGCGGATGGTGCGGGCCTGGTCGGCCATCGCGCGGGTGATCGCCTGCCGGATCCACCAGGTGGCGTACGTGGAGAACTTGTAGCCCTTGGTGTAGTCGAACTTCTCGACCGCGCGGATCAGACCGAGGTTGCCCTCCTGGATCAGGTCCAGGAACAGCATGCCGCGGCCGGTGTACCGCTTGGCCAGCGAGACCACCAGGCGGAGGTTGGCCTCCAGCAGGTGGTTCTTGGCGCGGCGGCCGTCCTCGGCGATCCACTCCAGGTCTTCCTGGTCCTCCTCCGACAGCGTGCCCGCCTCGGTGGCGAGCCGCTCCTCGGCGAACAGGCCGGCCTCGATCCGCTTGGCGAGCTCGACCTCCTGCTCGGCGTTCAGCAGGGGGACCTTGCCGATCTGCTTGAGGTAGTCCTTGACCGGGTCGGCGGTCGCGCCCGCGGCGGCGATCTGCTGGGCCGGGGCGTCCTCGTCGTCGTCGCCGAGGACGAACGCCTCCTCGTCGGAGGGGGACTTGGGCTGCTGCGCGCCGGCCTTGGCGGGAGTGGCGGCGGCCACGGGGGCACGCTCCTCCTCCTCGTCGCCGTCCTGGTCGCCCTGGTCGGGCGTCTCCAGCTCGGCGTCGTCGGTCAGGTCGGCCTCAAGGTCGCTCAGGTCGTCGTCGAGGTCCTCGACATCGACCTCGTCGTCCAGTTCGGGGTCGTCGCCGGCCTTCTTCGCCGGGCCCTTGGCGGCGGGCCCGGCCTCGCCCTTCTTCGGCGCGGCCTTCTTGGCGGCGGCCTTCTTCGGCTTCGCAGGCGCGGCCTTCTTCGCCACGGCCTTCTTCACCGCCGGGGCCGCTACGGCCTCGTCCTCGTCGTCGCCGACGACGGCGGTCACGGTGTCGGGCTGCTGCTCCTTGGCGGCAGCGGCGGTCTTGGGCTTGCGCGCCGGCGCGGCCGCACGCTTGCGCGTCCGCTTCGGCGCCGCTG
>NZ_JBFAOF010000309.1:0-7412 GCF_040675125.1 Spirillospora sp. NPDC049652
GTCGAGGCGGCGGCGCATCCCGCCGCTGTAGCCGGCGACGCGGCGGTCGGCGGCGGCCGTCAGCCCGAAGCGTTCGAGCAGCTCGTCGGCCCGCCGGCGTGCCTCGCGGCGGGGCAGATGGCAGAGGCGCCCGAACATGCGCAGGTTGGCGCGTCCGGTGAGCTTCTCGTCCACGGCGGCGTATTGGCCGGCGAGCCCGATCCGCTCGCGCACCCTGCCCGCCTGGCGGACGACGTCGTATCCGGCGATGCTGGCGCGTCCGCTGTCGGGGTCGGACAACGTCGCGAGGATGCGCACGGCGGTCGTCTTGCCCGCGCCGTTCGGGCCGAGCACGCCGCAGACCGTCCCTCGGGGGACGCTGAGGTCGAGGCCCCGCAGGGCGCGGGTGTCGCCGAAGGACTTGTGCAGCCCCTCGGCGAGGACGATCGGAGTGGTCATGATCCCTCCACTGGGTATGCTGTACGCAGATAAGAAGCTAGTAACCGCGTACCGCGTACGCAAGGGGTTGCGCCGAATTACCGGGTACTTCGTACGCAGTAGGAGGGGGAAGGGTGCCCGACGCCGAGTACACCAACATCTGGATGCGGCCCGAACGCCCGGCCCGGGGGCCGAAACCCGCCTACAGCCGCGCGCAGATCACCGAGGCCGCCGTCCGGGTCGCCGACGCCGAGGGCCTGGAGGCCGCGACCATGCGGCGGATCGCCACCGAGATCGGTGCGGGCGCGATGTCGCTGTACCGGTACGTCCCGAGCCGCGACGACCTGGTCGAACTGATGGCCGACCACCTCATGGGCGAGATCGACCTGACAGACGTCCCCACCGGCGACTGGCGCTCCGACCTGCGGCTCTACGCCGAACAGACGCGCGCGCTGTGGCTGCGGCATCCCTGGATCGCCACCGCGAACCGCTCGCTTCCCGGATACGGCCCCAACCAGTTGCGGCTGATCGAGCAGGTGATGGGGGTGCTGGACCCGCTCGTCCCCATCGACGAGAACCTCGTGCTCATGGCGATCCTCAACGGCTACGTCGAGGGCGCGGCCCGCGACCAGGTCACCACGGCCGAGGAGGTCCGCCGCAGCGGGCTCAGCGAGGAGGAGTGGAACGCGCGGAACTACCCCTACCTGCGGCAGATCATCGACAGCGGCAAGTACCCGATCTTCACCAAGATCGCGATGGACGCCCGCCGGCCGCGCCTGGACAGCGACGAGCAGTTCCGGCACGGACTGGAACGCGTCCTCGACTGCATCGAGGCCGCCCTCCCCCACCCCCCCGAGGCCTGACCAGCCACCCCGGGCCTGATCGCATGAGGCCGAAATGGGATCACACCGGCTCGCACGCCCCAGGCCGAGTCGCGTAGGGCCTGGCCTGATGCACACGGTCTTGACCAAGGACGGACACGGTGCGGGCGCGGTCGCGCGTGATCGCTTGCGCGAGACGGAGTCGCACAGGGTTGGCACTGCCGCCACACGGCACCGGGCTGGACGCAGTCGGGTACGGCGGGTGCAGTCGGAGTGGAGCGGGTGATGTCGAGCGCGGCGGGCGGCGGGCGGGGTCAAGCGGGGGTGATGGCGCCATTGAGGAAGACGTCGATGGCGTCCTCGATCGGGATGACGGTCTCCCCGACCGGGCGGGCGCGGCTGAACGCCAGACCCATGAACATCGCGGCGATCTGCTCGGGTGGCAGGCGAAGGCTGTCGCGTTCGGGCTCGAAGAGCTCGGCCAGCGCTTCCCGCGTGCTTTCCATGGCCGCACCGCGATCGGGCCCGGGGCCTGGCTGTTCAGCACCGCCATGACTCCCGCGCCCCTTCCGCCCGGTGGCGAACAGGGCGCCGAGGACCATGCCCATGCGGGCCAGGTAGGCGTCGATCGCCGCGACGGCCTCGGTGAGGCGTTCGGCGAGTGGACGGTCGAGGGAGATATCGCCGATCTCGGCCAGGACATGGTCGTTGCGCAGCACCTCCGCGACGCATGCGTCGAGCAGCTCGTCCTTGTCGGCGAAGACGCGGAAGATCGTCGCCTCGCCGATCCCGGCGGCGCGGGCGATCTGGCCCGTGGTCACGGCCGTGCCGTGCTCGGCGACCAGCGGCAGCGCCGTCCGGACGATCATCTCCCGGCGCTGTTCCGGACTCATCCCCGGCGCGCGACGCCTGGTCGGTGTGGTTTCCATACCGACCACGGTACGGAGTGAGCACTCACTCCGTCAATCGCCCCGCCCACCGCCCTTCACCCTGCCCGCCGAGGTGCTGGACTCGCTCGTCCATCACCTCCACCACCGGCTGCGCCGCTCCACAACCTGGCGGGCGAGTTGACCCGGCTGCGGTCGACCCCACCGGCATGTCCAGCCTGGAGATCGACGTCGAGGGATGTTACTGGGGAGTTTTGCCTTGGAAGGAGGTGCGGAGAACATCGACGGCAACAACATGTCTCCTTATCTCTCCATCGGCCTTGGAACTCCCGGGTCTCCGAAGGAGCCCAGGCAAGCGCCCGTGACGTGGAAAACGGCCTCAGCGGGGAAGCGATATGTGAATCCGGTCTGCTCGCCGGAGGGACCACTACTTCAGGGGACCTTCACGGGGCGGCCGTTACCGAGTACTCCTCTCCCAAGTGCTCGGTCAGCGCCAAGTACACCTTCTGACCCGAAAAGGAGACGCCATGACCCCCATGACCGTTCTCATTGAGGCCGGAGGGAAACACAAGCTCAGCCCGCCCTTCGTCGTGGGGTTCATAGTGATCTGGGTGGCGGTCGCGATCTTCATGATCACCAAGTTCCTGCAGAACAGGTCCCGGAGCCGATGAGCATCGCCATGGGCGTGGCCGCGCTCGCCGTCGGCATCGTCGTCATCGTCTTCAGCCGCCGGATGGCCGAGGCCAACAGCAGATCCAGCGACCGGCTGTTCGGGCACCAGGCGATGCCCGGCGGCACGACCGGCTCACGCGCGGTCGTCATCATCTGCGGATGCCTGTTCATCCTGTTCGGCCTGGCAAAGATCGGCGGAATCCTCTAGCCCGCTCCAGACCGAACCCGATCACGGCGGGCGGCCTGGCCTCAACTCCACAGAGGCCGGACCGTCCCACTGGCCACAGGGCGAGCAACCCCCGCGGATGGCCGGGTCATGCCACGGCCCGCCGGAACGATCCTGCTGGACTGGCGGGTCGTTGACCTGCGCTTCTTCGGAGTTATCCACAGTTGCCGGTAGGTGGTGCCCTGACCTGGGGCGGGGCCACGTTGGCCCTGCTAAGGGCGCACGTTAACGCACACGGGCGCACACGGGCCAACGTGCCTGCACACGGGCGGGTGTAACGCTTACACCCGTACCTGGCCGTCCTTACACTCCGGCGGCCCTCGCCCTACTTCGCGTGGCCGGTAGGCCCTTGTCATGCCGTGCGCGGAGGGGTGAGGCTAAGGGCGCGCACGCAAGCCAGCGCAAGACCCCAACGCGGGAGGACGTCATGCGGCTACGGTTTCTCACAATCGACCCGGACACCGGAGGGGACCACTGCCCGGCGGTCTTCGTGGACGAGGAGACCGGTGACCTGGTGTTCCAGGGCACGACCGTAAGCGCCTCGGCCGATCTGGATCAGGTCGCCGAGCACAGTCCCATTGCAGGCTATGAGTCGGTCGTGCGGCTCCCCGCGCGTATGCGGGCTCAGATCTTGGAGGCGCTCAGTGGCATCGAGCATTCCCCCGTTCAGCGAGCTGATCGCGGAGACGACACGTACGGCGGTACACCTGGAGATGAGGGACGCCTACACGCCGACTGACCCGGTCTATCTAGAGTGGCAGGCCGGTCGGCTCGACCTGGAGAAGCCCGCCTATCCCTCCTGGACGGAGCTGGTTCGCGAACATGTGGCGCGGGGGATCAGCTTCCGGCGGGCGCGGATCGTCTCCGAGCCGGTGACGGACTTTATCCGGTTCGAGTACGAGATCACCCCGGCCCTCAACCTCGCGGCGGGTGAACGCGTTCGGTGGCTTCCTAGGCGACGCGCCTCGGACCTCTGCCTACCGGGTAACGACTTCTGGCTGTTCGACGACCGCCGGGTGAGAGTCCACCACTTCTCCGGCGATGGCGAGATCGTGGAAGACGAGCTCTCCGACGACCCCACCCTGATCAAGCTGTGCGCAGCCGCTTTCGAGGCGGTCTGGGAACGCGGTATCGACCATCAGGAGTACAGGGCCGCCTGACAACGCCATCCCAAGCACCATGGCAGTCTCACCGTCGTCCAGCGCCCAGCGGGCACGGCAGGAGGTCGCACAGCGCCTGCGCGAGATCAGGATGGACGCCAACCTGACCGCGCGGGCGCTGTCGGCCGCTGCCGGCTGGCACGAGTCCAAGACATCTCGCATCGAGTCGGCCAAACAAGCCCCCTCCGACAGCGACATACGCACCTGGTGCGGAGTCTGCCAAGCAGCCGACCAGGTTGCCGACCTGATCGCGGCTTCGCGCGTGGCCGACTCGATGTACGTCGAGTGGCGTCGCCTCCACCGCACTGGACTACGGCGCACGCAGGAAGCGCGGGTTCCGCTGTACGAACGGACCCGCCTCATGCGGGTCTACTGCTCCACTGTGGTGCCGGGCCTGTTCCAGACCCCTGGCTACGCGCGGGCACTTCTGACGGCCATCACGCAGTTCCAGGGAACTCCCGACGACGTTGACGAGGCGGTGGAAGCCCGTATGGGGCGAAACGAGGTGCTGCGTCGGGGCAACCACCGCTTCGTGATTCTCATCGAGGAGGCCGTACTCCGCTACCAGATCGGCGACGCCGAGACCATGGCCGGGCAGTTGGGGCATCTGCTTTCCTCTATGGCGCTCCCCTCCGTGTCGCTCGGAGTGATCCCCTTTGCCACGCGGCAACGCCCCATGTGGACGCTGGAGACCTTCACGGTGTTCGACGACGAACGGGTTCATGTCGAACTGCTCTCCGCTCAAGTCACTGTGACGACGCCTAGTGAGGTCTCCGTGTACGTGCAGGGGCATGGGCACCTTGCCGACCTTGCGGTCTACGGCGCTCCGGCTCGCGCGCTGATCACCAGCGCCCTTGAGGCCCTGGATTAGCGCCGTGCGCGGACTTGCGCGCAAGTCTCCGCAAGTTTGTAGCCGGTGACACACCTGCCTACCTAGCGTGCTGGCAAGGCACAGGCGCTCGGTAGGGAGGCGTTCAGGTGGGGTCATTGGACAGGCCGCGTGAGGCCGACACCGAGCAGGCGGGCGACCCGCGTGGGGCGGCGTTCACGGCGGCCCTGGCGGGGCTGGCGCGCGGGCACAAGCTGACGGTGACTGAGCTTTCCGGGACACGGTTCAAGGTGTCGGCGGGGCCGGAGACGCGGGCGCTGGAGATCGAGGCGCGGCCCCGCTCCGACGACGGAGGCCGGTGGTGGTTCTGCTGGGGCGGAACGGTGTGGTTGTGCGAGGCCGACAACCCCACTGACGCGCTGGTACAGATCAAGGGCGCGCTCAAGCGGATCGTGTCGCCGTGGAGCCAGCCGGAGGACGCGGGCGTGTCCTGGGTGAGATCGTGACCGCCGTCGCGGCTCCACGGCCGGACGCGGCGGAGTTCCTGGCGGTGCTGCGGGCGGAGTTCCCCGGTGTGGCGTTCGCGGCGGACTCGGCTGCCGGCCGGTGGTTCGCGGTGCGGGGCAAGAGCTTCTTCGTGCGGGCGGTGAACGGGCTGGAGCTGCGGGAAAAGCTGCTCGCGGCCGGTCTGCGACCGCGCGAGACGGGGGCGAGTACTGCGGCGCGGCGACCGGCCGCGCCGGATCGGCCGGAAGGCCGGAAGGGAGCACGGTGATGGGACGACGCGAGGGCGGGCAGGGCGACGAGGGCAGGACCGGCGGCAGCAGCGGCGACGGCCAGAAGGGATCGGGGCACGGCGGTAAGGGCGACGGCACCAGCGGCAACCCCAACGACGGGAAGAAGTAGCGGTGACCGACTGGCGTGAGGTGATGGCGCGGGTTCCGCGCAGCCTGTTCGCGCCCTCGGTGGTCTGGGCCGACCTCGGCCCAGGCCGCTGGGCGCGGATCGAACGGGACACCGATCCGGGCGAGTGGGAGAGGGTGGTGGCGCTGGACCAGCCGGTCATCACCCAGCTCGACGACGGCCAGGCCGACGGGGAAGGGCAGGCGACCTCGTCGCTGTCGATGCCGACGGTGGTGGCCGAGTTCCTGGACCAGCTCGCCCCCCTGGACCATCACCGGGTGCTGGAGATCGGCACCGGGGCCGGGTGGACGGCCGCGCTGCTGTCGGCGCGGCTCGGCGCGGAGAACGTGACGACGGTCGAGGTCGATCCCGCGCTAGCCGTGCAGGCGGCCGAGCGGCTCAAGGCGGCCGGGTACGACTGCCGGGTCGTGGTGGGCGACGGGGCCGAGGGCTGGCCGCCCGGAGCGCCCTACGACCGGGTGCACGCCACGTGCGCGGTGTCGCAGATCCCGTATGCGTGGATCGAGCAGACCCGGCCGGGCGGGGTGATCGTCGCCCCCTTCGCGCCGGGGTTCGGGTGCGGCGGGCTGCTGCGGCTGGACGTGCTGGGCGACGGGACCGCTGTGGGCCGGTTCGCCGGGTCGGCGGACTACATGATGCTGCGGTCCCAGCGCCCGGCGGCCGGGCAGGCCGGAGACTGGCGGCGGGCGGCCGACCGCCAGATGCGGACCCGCCGGACGCGCATCGACCCGCGCGCGCTGCGATACGAGCCGGTCAGCGTGGACGTCACCGTTGCCGCTCTGGTGCCGGGCGTGGTGTGGCGCTACTACGAGGACGACGACGGCGCGACGGTGTGGGCGCTGGACCGCGACGACCACACCGGCCCGTGGGCCTCGGTGGACTACGAACCCGGACGCGAGGACTTCGAGGTCCAGCAGGCCGGTACCCGCTCGCTGTGGGACGAGGTCGAGGACGCCTATCTCCAGTGGCTCAAGTGGGGGCGGCCCGACATCACCCGCTTCGGGATGACGGTCACCCCTGAGGCGCACATGGTGTGGCTGGACGAACCCGGCAACCTCATCTGAAACGCAGTCAGCGCCCCCGGCCGATCGGCCGGGGGCGCTGGCGTTGCGGCGGGCGCTACTCGGTGTCGGTGGCCGTGGCGGTGCAGGCCGGGCACCAGTCGGCGGAGGTCTTGGCGGCCTTGTAGGCGGCGGCATAGGTGGCGTGGTGGGTGTGGGTGTCGTGGGTGACGCAGCGGGCGGCGTAGTTCAGCGGCTTACCGTCCCGCTCGGCCGGGGCGATGGCGTCGGCGGGGGCGTCGGTGCCGCGCAGGTCCAGGACCTGAACCCGGCTGCCGGTGGCGCGGCGGGTGCGGTCCTTGCGGATGTAGGGCTGCGGGGCGCGGGCGGGGGCGGCCTGCTCGGGAGCGGGCGACGCTGTGGCGGGCGCTGCGGCCTTGGGGGCGGCGGCCGGGGCCTTGGCCTTAGCGGCGGT
>NZ_JBFAOF010000310.1:0-7410 GCF_040675125.1 Spirillospora sp. NPDC049652
CCGGCGGGTGGCGTCGCCGACGACGCCGACGACCCCGGCGGCGGTGGCCTCGGCGACCGCCGCCGGATCCGGGTCGACCACGACGATCTCGTGCGGCGATACGTCGTTGCGCAGCAGCGTCCGGACCGCGCTGCGGCCCTTGGTGCCGAACCCGGCCACCACGAAGTGGTCACGCACCCTGGCCCTCCAGCGCGCTCGCCGCCAGTCCTCGCGGGTGCGCTCGGCGAGCACCTCCAGCGTCGTCCCGACCAGGACGATCAGGAACAGCACCCGGACCGGCGTGATGATGACGGTGTTGACCAGCCGCGCCCCGGCGCTGACCGGGACGATGTCGCCGTAGCCGGTCGTGGAGACGGTCACGGTGGCGTAGTAGAGGCAGTCGAGCAGCGACATCCGGGAGCGGGCGCCGTCGCGGTAGCCGTCCCGGCCCGCGTAGACCAGGACGACCACGAGCAGCAGCAGCCCGACGGCGAGCGCGACGCGCCGCAGCACCGCGCGCATCGGCCCGAGCCGCCGCGACGGCAGCATGACCCGGACCGGCCGGACCGCCCTCTCCCCCACCTCCACGGAACGCAACCGTAGCAGCGCGAACGGTCACTTTCCGTGAGCGCCTCCGGCCTGGAGCCGCGTGGGCGGGAGCGCTCCGGAAAGGGCGGGAGGGGGATCAGACGTCGGTGACGCGCAGGCCCGCGTGCGCCTTGTACCGGCGGTTGATGGAGATCAGGTTCGCGGTGAACGCCTCGACCTGGTGGGCGTTGCGGAGCCGCCCGCCGTACACGCCGCGCATGCCGGGGATGCGCCCGGCGAGGGCCTGGACGATGTCGGTGGCCTCCCGGTCGTCGCCGAGCACCAGGACGTCCAGCTCGGTCTCGTCCACCTCGGGGTCGAGCAGCAGGACGGCCGAGACGTGGTGGAAGGCGGCGACGACCCGGGCGCCCTCGGTGTTCTGCAGCACGGCGGCGGCCTGCTGGGCGGCGCTGCCCTCCTCGACGGCGAGCGCGTGCGCGCCCTTCTTGTCGAAGCCGAGGGGGTTCACGCAGTCCACCACGATCTTGCCCGCGAGGGCGTCGCGCAGGGACTCCAGCAGGGCCTTGTGGCCCTCGTAGGGGACGGCGACGATCACGACGTCCGCCCCGGAGGCGGCCTCGGCGTTCGCGGCGCCCCGGATGCCGAGGTCCGCGCCGAGGTCGGCGGCGGCCGCCTCGGCCCGCTCGGCGCTGCGGGAGCCGATCGTGACCTTGTGCCCGGCGAGGGCGAACCGGCGGGCCAGGCCCTTGCCCTGGTCCCCGGTGCCGCCGAGGATCCCGATGCTCAGGCCGGACACGTCGGGCAGGTCGTGCGGGCTCTTCTTCGGCTGATCAGTCATGGCGACGAGTCTGCCAAACCCCCAGGACCGGGACGCGCGCGACCCGGCGCCCCGAAAACCGCACGTCCCGGCCGGGTCTGGGCCACGATGGAGTCCATGGACGCCGAGCACGTCATGATGCTGCGCGAGGTGCTGGCCGCGACCGGCTGGCTGGAGCGCACCGGGGAGTTCGGCCGGGCCCTGCGCGGCAGCGCGCGCACCCCCGGGGGGCTGCTGCTGGTGGGGACGCCCACCGGCGAGCCCTGGCACCTGGCCGCCCATCTGGACGACGAGAGCAGCCTGAACGCGCTGCCCGGGCTGTCCCCCACCCTCGTCCGCTGGTCGCCGCCGCCGGGCGCGCCCGCGCACCTGGCGGTCGGCCTGGACCGGATCGAGGCCGCCCGGCGCGGCGAGACGCTGCTCGTCGTCGCCGAGGACGAGGCGCCCGTCCCGCTCCTGGAGCGGGTCGACGACGCGCGGCGCGTCGGCGCGACCGTCCTCGCCCTGGACGGCGGCGACCGCGAGCTCCAGGGGCTCGCGCACGAGGCCCTGACCGTCCCGGCCGCCGACCCCCTGGTCACCTTCGACGGCGCCCAGCACCTGGTGAGCGCCGCCGCCGGGCAGGAGCCCGACCGGCGGCGGCGCGGCCTGCGCGACCGCCTGGCCCGCCTGCTGGACGCCGTCACCGGCCCCGTCGTCGGCTGACCGGGCGCCGGCCGGCGCCGACACGCCGGAACGCGCTCCCGGGAGCCCTGCCGGCGGCCTCGGCGGACGGCCTCGGCGGGCCCGCGTCAGTCGTCCTGGGCGTCCCAGGCCTCGTTGCGGGCCTTGGCCTCGGCCAGGGCGTTCCCCGCCTCCGCCTCGGAGGCGTACGGCCCCATGCGGTCCTTGTCGGGGCAGCCGGCGCCGTGCTCGACCCGCATGTGCTTCAGGCAGAACCACCAGGCGTTGTCGATGTCCTTCTTCGCGTCCATGTCGCCCTTCCTTTCGATCACGACCCTGGAGTCGTCCCCCGTCAGCGCTGACTACACTCGCTGAGCATGACGACCCACCTCCTCCGGCCCGGCCGCGTCTCGCCCATGCGCAAGGTACCCGCGAACATCCGACGTCCGGAGTACGTGGGGAAGAAGACCCCGAGGACGGGCGAGCCCGACGTCAAGACGCCCGAGGTCATCGAGCGGATGCGGGTGGCCGGGAAGATCGCCGCGCGGGCGCTGGAGGAGGTCGGCAAGCACGTCCGGCCCGGGATCACCACCGACGAGCTGGACGCGATCGGGCACGAGTACATGCTCGACCACGGGGCCTACCCGTCCACGCTCGGCTACCGCGGGTACCCCAAGTCGCTGTGCACCTCGATCAACGAGGTCATCTGCCACGGCATCCCGGACGACACCGAGCTGCGCGACGGCGACATCGTCAACGTGGACATCACGGCGTTCATCGACGGCGTGCACGGCGACACCGACGCGACGTTCCTGGTGGGGGACGTGGACGAGGAGTCGCGGCTGCTGGTCGAGCGCACCCACGAGGCCATGATGCGCGGCATCCGCGCCGCCCGCCCGGGACGCGCCATCAACGTGATCGGGCGGGTCATCGAGTCCTACGCCAAGCGGTTCGGCTACGGCGTGGTCCGCGACTTCACCGGGCACGGCATCGGCACCACGTTCCACTCGGGCCTGGTGATCCCGCACTACGACGACCCGGCCGCGACGACCGTGATCCAGCCCGGCATGACGTTCACGGTCGAGCCGATGCTGACCCTCGGCACGCACGAGTGGGACATGTGGCCGGACGGATGGACCGTCCTCACCAAGGACCGCAGGCGCACGGCCCAGTTCGAGCACACCATCCTGGTGACCGAAGGCGGCCATGAGATCCTGACCCTGCCCTAGCCGGATTCCGGGAAGCACGCCACAGAGGACGCCCCACAGGACGCCACCGCCGAGGCGTCCTCCGGCGGGCGTCCGGGAAGAGCTCCCTCATGACCGCTCCCGCACCGTTCGAACCGCCGCGAGTGCCCTCCGACAGCATGCCGCCGGGCAGAGCGGCGATGAGCGTCACGTGGGCGGCGCTGCCGTTCCTGTCGCTCGGGTACGCGACCCCGTTCACCTTCGCGGCCGCGGCGCTGTGGCGGCGCAAGATGCACCTGGTGTGGGCGACGACGGTGTACAGCGGGCTGTTCGCGGGCCTGATGCTGGTCGCGCCGGACATCCCGACCAGCGGCGGGGCGCAGCGGGCGGCGGGTGTGCTGATGTTCGTGCTGGCGATCGTGGGGTGCGCGCACGCGTTCCTGGTGCGGCGCCAGGTGTTCGACCCGGACGGGCTGTCGGGCGTCGGGAACGACATGGTGGTGGAGCGGGTGCGGCAGCAGCGGCTGCTGCGCGCCAAGGCCCGCGACCTGGCCGCGCGCGACCCGGGGCTCGCGCGGGAGCTGCGGATCGGCCGTCCCGACCTGCCCCGGCAGTACAACGACGGCGGCCTGGTGGACGTCAACCACGCCCCGGCGAGCGCGCTGACCATGCTGCCGGGGATCACGCCGGAGCTGGCCGGGCGGATCGAACGCGTCCGGGCGGAGACGGGAGGTTTCGTCTCCGCCGAGGAGTTGTCGGCCGTGGCGGGCCTGCCGCCCGGCATCACCGGCGAACTCTCCGAGTTCGCCGTTTTCATCCGGTGACGCCCGTGGCGGCGACGGCCCGGCCCCGCTCTCGGTCTCGGCCCCGGCCTCGGCTCGTCAGTAGGCGACCGTGATGCGGCGGCCCACGGCCTGCGGGTTCTCCAGCTCGTTCACCAGGGCGACGGCGTAGTCCTCGGCGCTGATGCGGCTGACGCCGTCGGCGTCGGCGAGCAGCTGGTCGCCGCCCACGCGGAACGTCCCGGTGCGCTCGCCCGGCCCGATCTCGGCGGCCGGGGAGATGTACGTCCAGTCGAGGTCGCCGGCCTCGGCGCGGACGGCGTCGAGGAGCGCGCCCTGCGCCAGCGCCTCGTTCTTGTAGAGGTCCGGGAAGTCCGGGGTGTCCACGAGGCGCTGCCCCGGCGCGACCTCCAGGCTGCCCGCGCCGCCGACGATCACCAAGCGCCTCACCCCCGCCGCCCGCGCGCCCGCGAGGACTCCGCGTCCGTCCGCGAGCAGGGGCTCGACGGGCTCCGAGCCGTCGCGCGGCGGGGCGACCGCCAGGACGATCGCGTCGTGCCCCCGGGCGAGTCCGGCGACGGCGTCCGCGTCCCGGGCCTCCGCCCTGGCCGTGCCGTCCCGGCCGCTCCGGGTCACGCCGGTGACCTCGTGCCCCCGCCGGCGCGCCTCGGCGGCGACGCGCGAACCGACCATTCCCGTGGATCCGATGAGCAGGATCTTCATGTCTGTCTCCGTTCGTCGAGAGTGCACGGTATCCATCGGATACTGGTTACTACAACGATCCATAGGTACCCTTGGGAAACCATGGAGGACTCCCCGCGTCCCGGCGACGCCTTCGACCCGGGCTGCCCGACCCGGACGGTGCTCGACCGCATCGGCGACAAGTGGTCGGTGCTGATCGTGCTGTCCCTGCTGGACGGACCGCGGCGCTTCACCCAGCTGCGCGACCGGATCGGCGGCGTCACCCCCAAGGTCCTTACCCACACGCTGCGCGGGATGGAACATGACGGCCTTCTCGTCCGCACGGTGTTCGCCGAGGTCCCGCCGCGCGTCGAGTACGAGCTGACCCCGCTCGGGCACTCGCTGCGCGAGCCGATCCAGGCCGTCACCGACTGGGCCGAGGCCAACGTCCGGAGGGTCATGGCGGCCCGGGAGGCCGGGTCGTGACAGAAGACGCCGTTCGGGTCATGCTGGCCTGAACGGACAGTCGCGACCTTCGGCGCGCCGTCCGCGAAAACGATCATTAGCGGGATAGTGTCCCGCCGTACCGAGCGAGACGGGACGGACGGGCGGGGATGCGCGCATGATGGGGCACACGCACGCGCTGAGCGGGGCACTGGTGTGGCTGGCGGCCGTCCCGCTGCTGGAGCGGACGGACCTGATGCAGCAGTTCGCCCTGCATCTGGACACCAAGCAGCTCGCCGCCGGCACGGTCGTGTCGGCGGGCGCGGCGCTGCTGCCCGACATCGACCACCACAACGGGCGCATCGCCAACACGCTCGGCCCGATCTCGCAGCACTTCTGCAAGTGGGTCGGGAAGCTGAGCGGGGGGCACCGCAACGCCACCCACTCGCTGCTGTTCGCGGTCGGGATGGGCTGGGGCGTGGACTGGCTCGCCACCCACCAGCACTACGCCTGGTGGGCGGTGCTGTTCATCATCGTCGGCTTCGGCCTGCGCGGCATCGGCCTGGACTTCAAGGGCCAGGAGCCGCAGTCCGCCCTGGCCGACTGCGCGCTCGCCGCCTTCGCCGTCTGGTGGATGCACGACCTGGACATGAGCTTCGTCGGCTGGGCGATAGGGATCGGCTGCGTCGCGCACGTGATCGGCGACTGCCTGACACCCCGGGGCTGCCCGGTGCTGTGGCCGATCCCCATGCGGGTCGAGCTGCCGGTCGTCCCCCGGACGAACGGCAAGGTCGAGCACATGGTGATCGTCCCGCTGCTGATCCTCGGCACGGTGATCCTGGCCATCCGGTCGGCGCTCGGCGACACCGCGACACAGTGGCTGAACAAGGGCTGAGCCGCGGACCCGGGCCGGCGGCGGGTCCGCCCTGGGTCAGCCCCGCGTCAGGTCGGCGAAGTCGTCGCAGGTGTAGCGGATCGCCATCTGCTTGAACAGCGCGTCCGTCTTCACGGCCAGCCGCGCCGCCGCCTTGGCCGGGCCGTCCTCCGGCAGGGCCGCCACGGAGATCGGATAGTCGAGCCGGACCATCCGGACGTTCGGGGCGGCGTTGGCGGTGCAGACGACCTGGGCGAGCACCAGCCGCGGCCAGCGCACGTTCGCCCGGTTCACCCGGACGGTCAGCAGGCCGCTCGTGTCCAGGCCGGTGGCGTCGGCCGTCAGCGTGACACCGGAAGGAACGAGCGTCCGGTAGCCCCGCTTCAGATCCTGGACGGGCGGCTCGACGGTGAGCTGCTGCAGGCCGAGGTAGGGCTCGTTCAGCAGGCCGGGCCGGGCCACCCGCACCAGCCCGCCCTGGCGCACCAGGTAGACGGCCACCTGGTTGGGCTGGGCGGTCACCCGGGGCGGGCCGCCCGCCCGGACCGGGTCGGTCGCGCGGACGCCGCACCCGGTCAGGGCCCCCGCCATGGCGAGAGCGACCAGCACGGCCGGGGCGCGCCGCCCGGCGAGGCGGCGGGGCGGTCTCCTCACTCGTCCTCCTCGTCCGCCGACGGCAGCCACAGGGTGAACACCGCGCCTCCGTCCGGGCCGTTGCCGACCCCCAGCATGCCCCCGTGCAGGCCGGCGTTCTCCAGCGCGATCGACAGGCCGAGCCCGCTGCCCTCGCTGCGGGACCGGGCGGCCTCGGCCTTGACGAACCGGTTGAAGACCAGCGGCAGCAGGTCCTCCGGGACGCCGGGGCCCGCGTCCGCCACCGTCAGCTCGACACCGCCCGCCTCGCGCCGGAACTCCACCGTCACCGGGGGCCGGCCGTGCCGCAGCGCGTTGCCGACCAGGTTCGCGACGATCACGTCCAGCCGCCGCGGATCGAGGCGGACGACCAGGTCCGCGGGGCCGGCGACCGCGACCTCGCCGGTCCAGCCGCGCGCGTCCAGGGTCCCGGCGACGGCGTCGGCGAACACCACGTCGTCCAGGACGAGCGCGGCCGCGCCCGCGTCGAACCGGCTGATCTCGATGAGGTGCCCGACCAGGTCGCCGAGCCGCCGGGTCTCGGTCGCGATCAGCCGGGCGCCCTCGTCGCCGTCCTCGGCGAGCACCTCGGTCAGCGCGACCATCGAGGTCAGCGGCGTGCGCAGCTCGTGCGAGACGTCCGCGACGAACCGGCGGGACGCGGCGTCCTTGGCGCGCAGCTCGCCGACCATCCGCTCCAGCTGCTCGGCCGTCCGGTTGAACGTGCGGGCGAGGTCGGTCAGCTCGTCCCGGCCGCGCTCGCCGATCCGGGTGGAGAAGTCGCCCTCGCCGAGCGCGCGG